>DFQF01000066.1:0-20106 GCA_002377645.1 Nitrospinaceae bacterium UBA3496
TATAGCAGTAAGTCTTGCTGCAACATGAGTTCCAAAAATCCAACTTCCGGCTGCTAGACCAATTAAGCCAATTAAAAAGAAGGGGGCACAACCTGTAAGCATTTCATCTCCTAGCGAATTCTAACTGAAAGCACAACTCAGAATTTGTTTTCGGCTCCATTAATGAGTCGCACAATGTTTTCTTTATGCCTAAAAAAGATAAGAAAGGCAATGATTATTGATAGGAAAATTAAATTTAGAGAATAGTTAAGAAAATATGCAGAAATGGGGAAGGTAATAACAGCAAGAAGAGAACTTATAGATACAATTCTAGAAGTAACTGCAATAAGAACAAAAATCCCTAATGAGAGTAAAGAAAGATAAGGAGTTAGAGAAAAGAAAACTCCTAATGCAGTCGCAACTCCTTTTCCTCCTCGAAATTTTACGAAGGGCGAGAAAATATGTCCAAGTATTGCGGCTAATCCGCAGAGAAGTTCAGGTGTGAAAAATAAATTGTATCGATTTTGAATTTGGGTTCCTATTAAAACTACAATACTTCCTTTTGCTATATCTGCGATTAAAGTTAAAACAGCAATACTTTTGTTCCCAGAAGATCGTAAAACATTGGTGGCACCTATATTTCCACTTCCTACTTTTCTAGGATCTTTCATGCCAAACAAACGAGAAAACACAATTCCAAAAGGAATAGATCCTAAAAGAAATGAAAAGAAAAGACAAAAAATTATAGAAATCATTGGAAAATTTCCTTAACTGCTTTTCTGAAGTATTCAATTCCTGAAACGACAGCTAAAATCATAGCTAAAATCAATAAATATTTAGCTATTAGAGGGAATAAATTCAAAATAAGCATGGTAATGGATACTACTTCTAATCCCATCTTCCACTTTCCCATAGTTTGGGCTGGCATGATTGTTCCTTCGTTAATTGCAAATCCTCTGAGTACAGTTACAAGGAACTCTCTTCCAATAATGATACCGGCAAGCCATGAGTCAACTCTTCCTAGTGAGACCAGAGGTAGCAATGCCGATATAATTAATAATTTATCAGCAATGGGGTCTAAAATTGCTCCTAAAGATGTTGTTTGATTTCTTGTTCTTGCAAGGTGACCGTCAAGCCAATCAGTAAATGTTGCAAGAATAAAGAAGAATGCTGCAAATTGATTAGAATCTCTAGACCCTTCAATTAAGAATAATACGACTAAAGGAATTAAGAGTATTCTCGAACAAGTTAACGTGTTTGATAAATTCAAAAGTTATCCTGTATTAGTTGTTTTTAAAAATATCTCTTTTTATTTGAATATCTTTAAGAAATTGAATCCTTTTTTGTTCTTGTCATTTTTAGTTTCTTTTTCTTTTGTAGGTTCTTTTTTGAAAAAATCAAAGAAATTAAAACTATTTTTGCTCTCTTTTTTTAAGATTGAATTATCTATTTTAATTTTTTTTGGCTTTTTCACCTTTTTTTTAATTTGTGCAGTGTCTTTAAAAAAATTAAATAATCCGAATCCTTTTTCTTCTTTGTGAATTTGCTTATTTTTAAATTCTATAGAAGCCATTTTAATTGAATTTAAAAATCGCATAGTGTCATTTCTTAGTTCTGTTCGAGGGAATTCCTTTAACAATTGCATGAATGCCCTCCAAGCCTTTTCATAACTTTGTTCTTTGAAATATGCATTTCCTAGATAAAAAAGAGATTTCTCTTTAACCTTTAGTGATTCTGGATATTTGAGAATAATTTTTCTGAATCTAGGTATGCAAGAAACATTATGCTCTTTTTTGAAATAGAAAAAGGCGATTGCATAATCGTGTTCAGATAAAAATTCATTTATTTCTTTTATTTTTTGAAGGGCTTTTTGTCTATACTCGCTTTTTGGAAATCTTGCCAATAATTGTTTGAAGTTTTTTAGTGCATTATGTGTATTTTCTTGGTCTTGGTCATGGTAGTTGGTAACATTATAGTAAGACATAGCGAGTAGATAATAAGCTCTGTCAGTAAGTTTGCTAATAGGATAAAGTTGGACAAACTCTGTGAATTGTACTTGCGCTTCTAAATATTCTTCATCTCGATAGTAAACTTCAGCAAGATTAAAGAGAGCTTTTCTTCTGTGTTTGCTATTTGGATATTTTTTTAAAAGTAATTCAAAAGCTTTTTTTGCGTTTTCATATCTTTCAGAATCAAGGTCGACTTGTCCTATTGTCAATAATCTGCCTGGGGGAGCACCTTCTTTTGGTTTGGAAAAGCAGCCTTGTATTGAAACAAACAAAATTAAAAAGAAAATAGTTGAACTTAAATTTTTAATATTTATTTTCATTTATTAACTTTCAACTAATTAAATTATTTAACTAAATTAAGATTATATTTAGATTTAATCACTTTGTAATCAATCCAATTTAGAAAAGACTATTTTCTTATTATAATTATATCACCAGGATAAATAATACCTGAAGGACGTGTTTTGTTTAGTTGAAGGAGTGTCTTTACTTTAATTCTATATTTTTTCGCAATGCGAGAAATATTTTCTCCTTTTCTAACAAGGTGTTTTTTTACTTTATTCTTTACATTGAATTTTTTCTTCTTGAATTTAGATTTGATCAATTTCATATTTTTCTTGATTATTAAAACATCCCCAACAAAGATTAGATTCGCGCGCGTTATATCATTAGTTTTCAAAATATTATATGTAGTTGTGTTATATTTTCTAGCTATTCCTGAAATGGTTTCTCCATGTTTAACCAAGTGTGTAGTTTCTTTGGAGTTTAAATATTTCTTGGCAATTTTCCTTTTCGTTTTCTTAAGCTTTGGCAACTGAATATATTTCCCCACTTTTAAAAGCTTAGGGGCAACGTTTGGATTGAATTCCATTAGTGTTGACATGGGGATTCTCAACCTTATAGCAATAGAACTGAAAGTATCTCCGGGTTGTATTTTATATTTACCTGAACGGATGTAGGTTCTTTTAGGAAGTTTGCTCAGGCGTGAAATGAAAATCCTTGCTTTCCATTTTGGAAGCTGGATCGTATGACCACTTCCAGGAGGAGTCTGCCATCTTCTTAATTGGGGGTTATACTTCCTGAGATCTTTTACACTCATTTGCGATAATTTGGAGGCTAGTCTTAGGCTAATTCCTCTTGGCAATATAACTGACTCAGTTTCAAGAGGAAGATTGTAGTTTAAATTTACGAAACCGAAAACTTTTGGATACTTTGCTAAAATTAAACCCGCTATATATTTAGATACATATTGCTTCGTTTCGTTGGGTACGTATCTAGTTCTGATGATTTCCCAATATGTTTTTTTTCTTGTTTTTTTAAGTATTCTTTGTATTCTGTTCTCTCCTGCATTGTATGCAGCTAATGCTAAATGCCAATCCTGAAATTGTTCATAAAGTTTTTTGAGATAATTTGCAGCCGCTTTTGTCGATTTTATAGGGTCGCGTCTTTCGTCCAAATAGTAGTTTATTCTAAGTCCGAATCTCCTTCCAGTGGCAGGCATAAATTGCCATGGGCCAACTGCGCCTGCTCTTGATCTAGCTCGCAAATTGAATCCACTTTCTATAAGTACTAAATACGCTAAATCTTCAGGAATTTTGTTTTCTCTTAGAATTCTTTTGAAAAGAGGTATATATCTTCCACTTCTTTCTATAAATAGTTTGAATCGATTTCTATATCTTGATGAAGTGAAAAATTTAATCCATCTGTCGACTCTCGAACTTCTATTTATTGGAATATCAAATCGGAACCCATTTGGAGTAAGATTTTTAGGTAATTTAGTTTTGGTTGTTTCATCAATACTTTTTTCTGGAGTAGGTAAAATAATGTCATGAGGTGGACTAAATTCCAAATTTTGCTTTGGAATAAGTTTTACAGTGAGTTCTTTTTTTATTTCTTCTTTTTTTGTTATTTTTTTAGGATGCTTTACTTTGGTATCAATCTTTTGAACATTAGAAGCACAACTTGACAAGAAAAGAGCAAATACCGTCAAGACAAAAAATATTCTTATCATTTTTGCTTATTCTCTTTCCTTGCTAGTTATTTTTTAAACTTACCCACGATGTTCACTTATTGAAAGATTTTTAAATAGGTTTAACTGATTTTGGGCTTGTTCAACTGGAATAGGGTATTCGCCATTAAAACAGGCAATGCAGTACTCATCTTCGTTTGGACTTACACACTTTAAAAGTCCTTCTATTGAAAGATAGCTTAGAGAGTCTACTTCTAGAATGTCTTTTATCTGATCAGGACTTTTAGTTGAAGCTATTAATTCCTTTTTGCTCGGCATATCAATTCCAAAGAAACATGGATTTGTGATTGGGGGTGAACTTATTTTCATATGAACTTCTTTTGCCCCTGCAGTCCGTATCATTTCTACTATTTTGTTACTTGTAGTTCCTCTTACTATTGAATCGTCAATAACTACAACTTTCTTGCCAACTAGATAATTTTTTATAGGATTCAATTTAATCTTTACACCAAAATGTCTTATAGATTGTTGTGGTTCAATAAAAGTCCTTCCTACATAATGATTTCTTACTAAACCCATTTCTAAAGGGATTCCTGATTCATTTGAATATCCTAGGGCCGCAGCTAAACCCGAATCTGGAACCGGTACTACTAAATCCGCATCAATACCACTTTCTTTTGCTAATTCAGCACCAAGCTGTTTTCTTATTGTGTATGCATTGTGTCCAAATAAAAAGCTATCAGGACGTGCAAAATATATAAACTCAAAAATACACTGCGTAACACTGGTTTTAGGAAACGGTTTGTAACTTTCTAATCCATTTTTTCCTATCACCACCATTTCTCCTGGTTCAACTTCTCTTACAAATTCTGCATCCATAAGATCTAACGCACAAGTTTCACTGCACATAACCCAGGCTATTTCTCCTTTTGAACCAGTAACTTTTCCCAGAACTAGTGGACGAAAACCGTTCGGATCTCTTATTCCGAATAATTTATCATGAGTCATAATAGTGAGTGCAAATGCACCTTTTAACATTCTTAATGCTTCGATAATAGAATTCTCTATTTCTTCTTCTTTTGATTTAGCTATCAAATGGAGTATAGCTTCGCTGTCAGTAGTGGTCCGAAAAATAGAACCATTTTTCTCAAGGTCATTTCTAAGTTCTATTCCATTTATAAGATTTCCATTGTGCGCGAGAGAAATGGTTTGATTGGCAGTGACAACTGTTAATGGTTGAGCATTCTCTATGTTAGAGTGTCCAGCGGTAGAATATCTATTATGGCCAATTGCAATGTGCCCTTGTAATCTTGAAAGCCTATCTTTATTAAAAATATCGGAAACTAGTCCCATTCCAACTTCGGAATGTATTTTCTTCCCATTAGATGTTGTTATCCCAGAACTTTCTTGTCCTCTATGTTGTAGTGCATATAGATTCAAATAAGCCATATTTGCAGCTTCGGGATGACCGTATATGCCAGTTACTGCACATTCTTCACGAGGATGATCGTCTAGAATTTCTATCATTAAAAGAATCCTTTTAAAGAGTTTTCCCATACGTGAGCTATTTTTTCAATTTCAAAATCAATTAAAGGAGAATTTCCATCTGAATAAATAGTATATTTTTCACCAACAATCCCTATTTCAGTTGTGAGAACCTCATTCTCTTCTGCAATTTTATGTAACTTGGAAACATTTTTTGAATCTAAAGAAACAATTATACGAGAACATGTTTCTCCAAAAAGGATCGAATCTATTCTTCCAGTACAACTTTTTGGTAATCTTATTATCGACCCTAAAGATGAAGAAGAAGATGAAATAGAAGACTCTGCTAAAGCTACTGCAAGACCGCCTTCCCCGAGATCATGTGAAGAATTGATTACTTTATTTATAACTGCTTCACGGCAGACAGTATTTACACTTCTTGCAGATGATATGTTGGAAATAGGAGGAACTCCGCCTTCATATCCCGTTTTGATCCATGCTAATTCATGTGGAGTATTATTAGGAAGCGGAATTTCATCCTTAGGGCTAAGAAGAAAAATTTTATCGTCCAAGTTACGAAATCCCTGAGGCACTGTAAGCAAATGATTTTCTATTAAGCCTACCATGCCGATTACAGGAGTAGGGTAGATGTCATTTCCGTGGGTTTCATTGTATAGGCTGACGTTACCGCTAACCACTGGAATTTCCAATTCTCTACATGCTTTAGACATTCCATCTACAACATTTGAAAATTCTCTCATTATTTCTGGATTCTCTGGATTTCCGAAATTCAAACAATTTGTTAAAGCTATGGGTTCTGCGCCTTTACATGAAAGATTTCTTGCTGATTCTATTATTGTGTAAAGTGCTCCATTATAAGGATTTAATTTGCAGTATCTAGCATTAGAATCTACAGTGAACGCTAAAGCTTTTTTTGAACCTTTGATTCTAGTTACTGACGCATCCTCTCCAGGTTTGATTACAGTATTCGTTTGAACCATGTGGTCATATTGTTCCCAAATCGGTTTTTTATCCCCATGATTTGGATGGCTAAGTAGAGCAAGTAGTGATTTTTCTGCACTCTCATTTTCGTCTAATTTGTCAATAGGATCAGCTGGTTCGAGAACTTTTGTTTTTGACATTTCTCTGTTGTAGATTGGCGCTTCATCTGTAAGAAAATCAATAGGGAGATTTGTTACTTCTTGATTGTCAAAAATGATCTTCAGTCTTTGGTCATCCGTTACTTGACCAATTATTTGGGTTTCTAAGTCCCATTTTTTAAAAATGTCATGTACTACTTTTTCTTTCCCTTTTTTTGCAACTAATAACATTCTTTCTTGACTCTCAGATAACATCATTTCATATGGATTCATTCCAATCTCTCTACATGGAACTCCATCCAGTTCTAGTAAGATGCCTGTTCCCGAACGACTAGCCATTTCTACAGAGGAAGAAGTAAGTCCGGCAGCACCCATATCTTGTATTCCAATTATTGCGTCTGAGTTCATTAACTCTAAGCAAGCTTCTAGTAGTAATTTCTCTTTAAATGGATCTCCTACTTGTACAGTAGGTCGTTGTTCAGTTGTTGAATCTTCAAACCCTGAAGAAGCCATAGATGCTCCGTGGATACCATCTCTGCCAGTTTTAGCTCCTACATATATTATAGGATTGCCTAATCCTGATGCATTACCTCTGAAGATTTTGTCGCAAGGAAGTAATCCTGCACACATAACATTGACTAGGATATTTCCGTTGTAAGAGGAATGAAATTTTGTTTCCCCTCCTATTGTTGGCACTCCAATACAGTTGCCATAGGAAGATATCCCAGACACAACCGAACTGGATAGAAATTTTGTTTTTTCATGGTTTATATCTCCAAAGTGGAGACTATCTAGAAGAACTATAGGACGTGCGCCCATTGTGAAAATGTCCCTTAGGATACCACCAACTCCAGTTGCAGCACCTTGAAATGGTTCAATGTAGGAGGGGTGATTATGACTTTCCATTTTGAAAGCAACCCCAATATTGTCTCCTAAATCAATTACACCTGCATTTTCACCAGGACCCTGAAGAACACGGTCGCTTTTTGTAGGGAATCTTTTGAGATGAATTTTGCTGCTCTTGTAGGAACAGTGCTCATTCCACATAGCAGAGAAAATTCCTAGTTCAGTAAAGTTTGGGGTCCTTCCTAAATGGATTTTTATTTTCTCCCATTCATCTGAAGAAATCCCATGTTCTAGTGCTGTTTCAATTGTAATTTTTGGCTCGTTAATTTCTATATTCATTTTGTTGAATAGGAAAGGGCAGAATTGAAAATTTTCAATCCGTCCTTTCCTCCTAAAATGGGTTCACAAGCTCTTTCTGGATGAGGCATTAAACCTACAACGTTGCCTTTTTTGTTTGATATTCCTGCAATATTTTTTAAAGAACCGTTTGGATTTGAAGATTCAATGATTGAGCCTTTTGGGTTGCTGTATCTGAAAATAATTTGTTGATTATTTTCTAGTTCTTTTAGGATATCTTCTTTACAGAAAAAATTTCCTTCACCATGGGCAATAGGCATTTGAAGTACTTCTCTTGAATGTAATTCTTTTGTGAAAATCGATTGAGTGCTTTCGCATCTTATCCATACATTTTTACATATAAATTTCAAAGAATTATTTCGAATAAGTGTTCCAGGCAACAAGTCTGACTCAGTTAAAATCTGAAAACCATTGCAAATTCCTATAACCGGTCTTCCTTCTTCAGCGTGTTTTTTAATACCTTTCATTATAGGAGAGGTTTTCGCTATAGCTCCTGCTCTAAGATAGTCGCCGTAGCTAAAACCACCAGGGATAATAACTACTTCATTTTTTTCTAGAGAAGTATCTCTATGCCAGACGTATCGAACCGGCTTCTTTAAAAGTTTGCTAATTGCATGAAAACAGTCATGATCGCAATTTGACCCTGGAAAAACAATAACAGCAAAAGACATAAAAACCCTCGGTATTATTCTTTATGTTACTCGCTAATTTCTATTTCATAATCTTCTATTACAAGATTCACTAATAGTTCATCACACATTTTCTGAATATTTTTAATATCATTTTGGCTGTTCTCTTTAGAAGAGAAGTCTATTTCTATATATTTTCCAATTCGTACATCTTCTACACCTTGGAATCCCAAAGACGAAAGAGAGTGCATTACAGTCTCACCTTCAGGGTCTAGTACTCCTTTTTTGTATGTAACGTGTACACGTGCCTTTTTCATTGAATCCTCAATAGTGGAATTTACTCAAAAACGAGTTTCTCTATTTCCGCGTAAGCGTCTTCTATATTTCCAAGGTCATGTCGGAAACGATCTTTGTCTATTTTTCTGCCTGTACCTTTTTCCCAGAACCTACAACTATCAGGGGTAATTTCATCAGCTAAAATTATTTTATTGTTTTCACTTGGGCAGCGACCGAATTCAAGTTTGAAATCTACAAGATCAATATTTTTACTTGAGAAAAAATCTTTTAGAAAAGTATTGATTTCTAGAGCATATTCTCTCATGGTCTCCAATTCTTCTTTTGTGGCAAGATTGAATCCTATTGCAGTGTCTTCATTTATTAAAGGGTCGTCTAAGTCATCATCTTTATAGTGCAGATCTATAATTGTATTAGGCAGCGGCATTCCTTCTTCAACACCCATTCTTCTTGCCATACTACCTGCAACGATATTCCTAATTACTACTTCTACCAATATAATTTCTACCCTTTTGACCAACATTTCTCTGTCAGAAAGTGTTTCTAAGTAATGTGTCGGAATTCCTTTCTTGCCAATTTCTTCAAAAATCTTCGAGGAAATCTTATTGTTAAATATTCCTTTTGAATCAATTGTTCCACTCTTTTTGCCATTAAAAGCCGTAGCATCATCCTTGAAAAATGCTATGTATTTACTTTCATCTTCAGTTTGATAGATTATTTTTGCTTTTCCTTCATATAGTTGTTCTTTTTTTTCCATCTTTTGACCTTTCTTTTAAAAGTTCTTTTTTTTAAAAATCTTAATTATCAAAAACACGTTTAAAGATATTTTCAATATTTTTAAAATGAGCATCTAGATTGAAACAATCTTGAAGTTCTTCCGTTGTCAAAACTGCGTTTATCTTTGGGTCATTTTTTAGTAGATCGATAAAATTATCTCCATCATGAAAAACTTTCATAGCAGATTTTTGAACAATGCCATAGGCTTCTTCTCTGGTCATTTTTGATTTTCTTATTAGCGCAAGCATTACATGTTCGCTCATGAGAAGACCATTTGATTTCTCGTAGTTTTCTTTCATTTTTTCTTCATAAATAACCCAGTTTTTTATAACTTCATTGAGTTTGTTTAACATGTAATTTAACAAAATTGAACTGTCAGGCAAGATGACTCTTTCTACAGATGAGTGACTTATATCTCTTTCATGCCAAAGTGAGACATTTTGTAATGCTGCTGAAGCATTGGACTGGATAATTCTTGCTAAACCGCAAAGCTGTTCTGATACAACAGGATTTCTTTTATGAGGCATAGCAGAACTACCTTTTTGACCTTTACTGAAAAATTCTTCTGCTTCACCAACTTCGCTTCTTTGTAAATGCCTAACTTCAGTAGCAACTTTTGAAATACTAGAAGCTGTTAAAGCAAGCATTAAAAGGAAATCTGCATGTCGATCTCTCTGTATGATTTGGCTACTTGCTGGTGCCGCTTTTAGACCAAGTTTTAGACATATTTCTTCCTCTGTTTGAGGCGATATATGCGGGTTTACACCAACCGCGCCAGAAATTTTACCAACACCGATTATTTCTTTTATTCTTTCCATCCTCTTTTGTGCTCTATCAAATTCTCCATACCAAATTGCAAGTTTATGCCCCAAGGTAGTTGGTTCTGCTTGCATGCCATGAGTTCTTCCAGTGATTAGTGTATTTTTGTGTTCTACGGCTCTTTTCTTTAAAGTGGACTTCAATTTTTTGATATCATTGTTAAGTATGGAAACAGTTTTAGTAAGTTGTAATGCCAACCCAGTGTCTAAAACATCACTGCTTGTCAAACCTAAATGGATATAACAAGATTCTTTACCGACATATTCTGCAACATTTGTTAGAAATGCTATTACGTCGTGCTTAGTCGTTTTTTCAATTTCTCGAATTCTTTCTGGATCGAAATTAGCTTTATCTTTAATTTTTTTTAAAGCTGCTTCAGGAATTTTCCCTTCAGCACCTAATTGTTCGCAGACTGCGATTTCAACTTCTAACATACATTGAAGTTTCATCTTCTCTTCCCAAATTTCTTTCATCTCTGGTCTAGAGTATCTGTTTATCAATTCTTCCTCCTTCCGTATATCAAATAAATCCCAATAATTCAGTTGGTTTTTCTTGAGATGCGATACAGACTTTTGTCTGAGGTTTAATGTCTTTTTCACATTTCTTTTGAAGGGCTTTGTTGACGTTTTTCATAATAAGAGATTCTGAATTGTTCTCTTTACTTATATGAGCACACACTACCCATTCCAATTCTGGACCCCCAATTTTCTGTAATAGAATACCGGCATCTTCATTGTTTAAGTGACCCAATTTACTTTTAATTCTTTGTTTCACCTTCCATGGGTATTGTCCATTTAAGAGCATTCCTGAATCATGGTTGAATTCTAAAACCAGACCTTGTAATCCACCCAATTTTTCATTTGCTAAACGTGTAGCAAAACCCATGTCTGTTGCAAATCCTATGCGATATCCATTTTCTGAGGTAAAAATCAGTCCAAATGGATCCGCAGCATCATGTGGGACAGTAAAAGGATCAGCTCTTAGACCGCAAATTGTGAATGATTTCCCTACTTCTATCTCGTTATATTCAGGTATACCATCTAAATATTTCTTTCCATTTTCAATCGTTCCTCTATTTGTCCAAATTGGCAGATTCCATTTTCTTGCAAGAGATCCTGCACTTTTAATATGATCGATATGTTCATGCGTAACTATTATGCCGCTTAAATCTGTAGGGCTAATATTATGTGTCGAGAGCCGTTCTATGATTTGTTTACCACTTAATCCAGCATCAATTAAAAATGCGAAATTATCGTATTTCATTAATGTTGAATTGCCTCTGCTTCCACTTCCTAATAAAGAAATTTGCATTTTGTTTTTGATCTAACCTCTTTGTGTTATTGGCGAAAGTGAAAATTCATTTTCAGCTTTGTTCCAATAAATTTCCGAGCCTTTTTCTAATGAGGTGAATTCATTTTTAAAACCTACAGACCTAAGTTTTTCCATGTTTGCTTCAGTGAAATATTGATAATTTTTTCGGATTTCTAATGGAGTATCAATAAATTCAATGTTCTTTTTCTTGCCCATAACACGGAAAACAGAGTTTGCTAATTCTATAAAAGACTTGGCATGTCCTGTGCCTAGATTATAAATTCCATTTGGAATACTTTTAATTGTTAATCCCAAAAGGAGAGATATAATATCGTCTACTAGGATGAAATCCCTTTTCTGCAGACCGTCTTCTATGTCAAATCTATGAGAACGGAAAAGTTTTAGTTTTCCGCTCTCATAGATTTGATCAAAAGCATGACGGAAAACACTGGACATTTTGCCTTTATGTTTTTCTCCAAATCCATAAACATTAAAAAAACGAAATCCAGCCCATATAGGTGGTCTGTCCGCTTCGCTGTGATTTAAAACCCAGTTGTCAAAAAGTTGTTTAGAAAGTCCATATGGATTTAAAGGTTTGAAAACGTTTGGAGAGATTCTGTCATCATATCCTTCCTCTCCATTTCCATATATCGCAGCACTACTTGCATATATAAATGGAATTTTATTTTGAGCGGCAATTTTCCATAAATTCATTGAGTAATGAGTGTTCATTTCGAGTAGATACTCTTTATTCATTTCATATGTATTTGTGCACGCTCCAAGATGAAAGATGTACTTGCAGGAGGATTGATTTTCTACGAGCCAAAAATTAAAATCTTTTCGATCGATTCTATTGGTGTTTTCTGTGTCTTGATAAATTCTAGATATTTGTGAGCGTGTTTCAAAGTGAGAGAGTTTGTCGACAAGGACTACTTCTTGTCCCGATTTAATGAATTCTTTTGCTAGTCGAGAACCGATAAATCCAGCTGCGCCAGTAATAACAATTTTATTTCTTTTCATCTCTTCTTCTTAGAGTTAGGAGAGGTGTGTTTTTCAATAATCGTTTCTACTATTTTTGTTGTAGAAATACCCTTGATATAAGGTAATATCTGGACATAGCCACCATTTTCTTCTACAAATTTGGTTCCAACTATCACTTCAGAGGAATAATCTCCTCCTTTTGTGAGTATATCGGGTTTGATTTTTTGGATAAGTTTTAAAGGCGTGTTTTCATAGAAAGTTGAAACAAAACTTACCGATGAAAGTGAAGCTAGCATTTTTTCTCTTTCTTTTTGTATATTAAAAGGTCTTCTTTTCCCTTTTAGTCTTCTCACAGAAGAATCACTGTTTAGTCCAACAATTAAAATGTCTCCAAGTGCTCTTGCTCTTTCTAAATATTCAATATGTCCAGAATGTAAAATATCAAAACAACCATTAGTAAAAACTATTTTTTTTCCTTTCAATTTCAATTTGTTAATTACAGTTGTAATCTTTTCTTTTGTAATTATTTTATTAGATAAAGAGATTTCGTTTTTCCCAACAGATTTTTTTAGCTCTTCTCCAGTAAGAGTAGATGTGCCTACTTTTCCTACAACAATTCCAGCTGACAGGTTACTGAGAAATAAGGTGTCTTTTAAAGTAGAACAGCCCAGTAGGCCCATTGTGAATACAGCCGTAGCTGTATCACCTGCGCCAGTAACATCAAAAATTTCTTTAGCATTAGCAGGTTCATGTCCAACGCGACCCTTTCTATCAAAAAGAGTCATGCCGTCTTTTCCCCTAGTGAGAAGGATGTATTGAGTATTTGTTTTTTTTAGAAGCTTTTTAACCTCTAGATCTAGGTCACTTTCTTTTTTAGATATTTTCCCGACGGCAATCGAAAATTCGGATATATTGGGTGTAATCGCAGTAACTCCTTCATATTTTTTGTAATTATTCCCCTTAGGGTCAACAACTATTTTAATACTGTGTTTTTTGCATGTTTTGGAAAGAAATTGGAGAAGTCCTTTTGTGAAAACTCCCTTAGAATAATCTGAACAAATTACTCCATTTGTTTTTTTAAGAAAAGGCGAAAGTTTATTAATAAATCTTTTTTCTAGATCAATATGAGTGTTGTTTTCTTTGTCTACTCGAAGTACATGTTGATTTTTTGAAATAAATCGCGATTTTGTGATAGTACGAAATTTTTTTGTTTTCAATATTAAAGAAGTATTTATATTAAATGATTTTGCTTTTTCTATTAATTCCTCTCCTTCAGTATCGTGACCCAAAATTCCACAAAGATAGACCTCGCATCCCAGTTGTGCGAGATTATTTGCAACATTTGCGGCCCCTCCTAAAGTCGAAGATTCTCTTTCCCAGGTTAAAATTTGAACGGGGGCTTCTGGAGAAATTCTTTCAATTTCCCCCCAAATATATCGATCTAAGATAAGATCTCCAATGACTAATACACGGGGCTTTACGCCATTATGCCATCGGTCTAATAAAAAATTCATTTAAGAGATACTCTTTTGGTAAAAGCAACTGTTTATGAAAAAGGCGGTGAACAGAAAATGTAGATTATTAAAAATTAAAGAACCAGATACTTGTAATGTAGCCGAATTATGCACTGATTTTCAAGTTAATAATCTTATAACAATTAATTTTTAGAAAATGATTCCTTTGTCTTTTTAAGATAATCCCAAGCGAATTTTAAAGTCTTTAATTGTTTCTTCGAGACCTGTATCAAAAGATGTTTTGGCGTTCCAATTTAGAATATTTTTTGCTCTTGTAATATCAGGCTGTCTGATCTTAGGGTCGTCTTCAGGAAGTTCTTTGTAAACGATTTCACTCTTACTTCCAATTTTATTTAATATTGTCCTAGCGAGTGTTTCTATAGTCATCTCCTTTGGATTTCCTAGATTGACAGGTTCAGTAAAATCTGAATCCATGAGGTTCTTAAGACCTTCAATTAAATCAGAAATGTAACAAAAACTTCTTGTTTGTTTTCCATCTCCATAGATAGTAATAGGTTTTCCTGAGAGTGTCTGATAGATAAATCCGGGTATTGCCCTTCCATCATTAAATCTCATTCCTGGGCCATAAGTATTAAAAATACGTGCAATGCGAATTGGGACATTATGCTTTTTGTGATAGGCAATAGTGATTGCTTCTGCAAATCTTTTTGCCTCATCATAAACCCCTCTAGGACCAGTAGGATTGACATTGCCCCAGTAAGATTCAGGTTGTGGATGAACTTCTGGATCCCCATAGACCTCAGAGGTTGAAGCTAGTAGGAACTTAGCTTTTTTGTTCTTTGCAAGTCCAAGAGTGTTGTGTGTCCCTAGTGCACCAACTTTTAAAGTTTCAATTGGTAGTTTTAGATAGTCTATAGGGCTTGCTGGGCTAGCCAAATGAAAGATTTCATCTATATCTTCTTCTATTTCAATTCTTTGTGTAATGTCATGCTTAATAAATTTAAGCATATCTGATTGAGAATCTAGTTTTTTGGGGAATCTATTTTCTTCGCTTGTTATGAGATTGTCTAAGCAAATTACTTTATGTCCTGAATTGATTAAAGAAATACAAAGATGTGTGCCTATAAAACCTGCTCCTCCAGTAACTAAGACTCTTTTGATTGGCATATTTCCCTCAATATTTTTTCTAGTTCTTCTCCCAACCTTTTCTGAATGTTGGAGTCCTTTCACCTTCGATTACGCCAAGTAAATTGAATCCGACAAAAACTTCAGTTTTATCGCTAAGATCGCTGACCGTTATTATTGTATCCCAGCAACATGACTTGCGCCTTAGAATGAATTTTTTCTCAAGAACTTTCTTGTCTGAACGGTTTACCCTCGTTATGAGTTCAAAAAACCAATTTTTTAAGAATGAAAATCCTCCTGAAAGATTAAAATGACTCTCTCCAGTACTTACGGGTTTAATATTCCTATGTCTTTTCCATGTCCTATCTAAATATAAATATCCATTTCTTCCGATAGAATACCTAATCGCTGTAGAGTATTTATTGATTTCTTTTTCGTACGGCGCGTAAGTGGCTTTTTGAATTAAGCTGAGTTTCTTGATGATGGAAGATTTAGCCTCTATATCTATATCTCCTGCAGGACGTCTAGAATCCGTATCAAGTTTCTGGTCTCTTCTTTTTTCGTCGATATTATATAGTTGAGAGATAGAGAGTTTTAGTAGTTCTCTTGTTTCTAATCCTTGTTCAGTTTTGTATTTTGTGAGAATTCTGTTTGTTAATGTGTAATCAATTGTATTTTTGTCTCCAAGAGAGTCAATAGAATCTAGTTCTAAAATTAGCTGTCTGTCTCTAGCATCCATCGAAGGAGAGTATTTGTAATTGCTCTCCAATTCTATAGTATGTTTGAATTTTCTCATTTTCCCTATATTAGCACCAAATACTCTGCTGAATTTCGGTCCCTTTAGGTGAAATTCGCTGAACCACATTTCTCTTGAAATGGAGGAAGAAAGCTGTTGTTCTTTTGTTGGACTTCCTCCAATGCTAGAGTCGAGTTTTCGTTGAGTCCAGAATGTTTCATGAAATCCAAATTCAGATGTAAGAGTAAGAGAAGGAAGGAGTTTAGTTGGAATAGATAGACTAGGTTTTAAGTGTATTCTTTCAAAAGAAATTGTAGATGGAGAGTCTACTCTTCTAAGTTTGTGGAATGATGATTTTAGGTTCATATATAAATCATTAGAACCTAGTTTCCAATTATCAATTTCAACACTTACTTCTGGAGCAACATCATAAACATCACCATCATTTTCGTTAATGCCCCTTGTCCTGCTACTTCGAAGCTTTAGTCTACCGGGGAGGTCGATAAATTCTCTACGAAAATCGATATGTGACTTTGTACTCTGCCTAGTTCTGTCATGTAAATTTGTATCAAGAGACCTATCTATATAAGGTCTGCCGGCTTCTTCAATTTTTGCGTCTATCTCTGCTCTATACTCTGGCAAATAGGTATTGTATTTTCCTTTTAAATCCCAAAACTGTTTGGTTGGTTTATTTTTTTTGGGAGGAGATTTTGCATAAATAGAATTTCCTTGTATTTCACCATAAGTTACTTCATTAGATTTAAATCTATATTCACCTTTCCAACGAAATCCTCTTTTTGACATATAGTCAAGACCGAAAGTAGCATCAGAAGAACGATTTATTGCCCAGAAATAATCTGCGACTATTTGATTCCCGTTTTTCTTTCCTAATCCTATTTTGGGAGGAAGAAACCCTGAGGCTCTTTTTTGTTTTATTGGTACTATCGCCCATGGCGATCCTATTATGGGAATCCCAGAAACTTCTAGTCTGGGATTCTTCAGTTCAGCATAACCACCAATCCTGAAATTGGTTTTTTTTGATTTTAAAGCCCAATCAGGGTTATCACCTTTACAGGAAGTAAATGAACCATTAATCACTTCGTAATGATCGTAAGATAGTCTTCTGATTACATTTGCTTTTACATAATAGGTAGCTGCAATATAGCCATGTGCAGAGAAGATGGTTAATTTTTCACTATCTAAATTAAATTCAGCACGACTGCCTAAAATTCTGTCGTTTTTGGTTTGAAAAACAACGTTTCCAGTTGCAACTCCATCATGGGTTATGGTTTGAACTTCTATATGATCTGCTTGCAAACGGTGACCTAAAAATCTTATGTCGGCAAAACCTTTACCAACTACCCTTTGACGTATTTTATCGTTTATAATTTTATCAGCGGATATAGCAGTCGCAGAATTTGAATTTTTTAGAAATGCTAAAGAATAGTCTTTTTCTGGCAATTCTTTTTGATATGGACTTTGAATTTGATCTGATATATTTGAGAGTGAACTAGCAAAAACATGAATTGTTGATAACGTGCAGGTTATAGTCAATGAAATTATAAAAGAGGAAAATATTATTCGGTTCATCCTACATAGACCATCTTTCTCTAATTTCTTTAGTTTGGGTTCTAGAAAAATTTAATCTTTTCAATTCCAACTTTTCTCGTGTTCTCCTTCCTGATTTTGCTTATAGAGGTCTTCGTTAGAATTACTTTCCTTCCTATTCTTGAAAATAATCATTACAGGACCAGAAAGACAGAATACACTCATAACTATGAATGCCATGAATTGAGGTGCAGCAGCAGACATAAATAAAATTAAGATTACACTTATAGATGCTCTAAATGGATGTTTCAGTCTTCTGTTTAAAATATCTATCTTCTTATATCTTATAGTACTTACCATTAGGAAAGAAAGAACGTACGCTATAACTGCAATTGATTCCATTGGCACATATGTTTTGTATGTAGGATTTTCTAGTAGGCATACAAAAGATGCCAAAAGGCCAGCTGCAGCAGGTACAGGCAATCCTCTGAAGTCTCCATTTGTTTTTCCTGAATCAGCCATAACATTAAATCTTGCTAATCTAAGTGCACCACATGCTGAAAAAACAAATGCAGCTAGCCATCCAATTCTTCCGAAGGGCGAAAGTGCCCAAATGTAAATCAATAAACTCGGAGCAATTGCGAATGTTACTAAATCGCACATGGAATCATACTGAATTCCGAAGGAACTAGTAGTTTTAGTTTTTCTAGCGACAGCTCCATCCATCCCATCAAGTAATATTGCAATAAGAATAGATAACGAAGACCAGAAGAAGTCATTATTTATTGCTGCAATTATTGAATAAAAGCCTGCAAAAAGACCGCCCGTAGTTAATAAGTTAGGCAAAAGGTATATGCCTTTTTTTAATTTATGATTTTTCGAGTTAATTTTTCTTCGTCTTCTTCTTTTTATATTCTTAAGACGAGAAGGAAACTGATTTTGCGACAATTGTTTCTCCTCCACGAACCCTATCTCCTAGGGAAACACACGATTCATAACCCGGAGGGATAATTAAATCAGTCCTAGAACCAAATTGGATAAGACCGAATCTCTCTCCCTTTTTGATATGGTCACCTATTTTTTTCCAACAAACTATTCTGCGAGCAATAAAGCCGGCAATTTGAATAACTAAGAAATTATCTCCTGAATCCGTTTCTATTTCAATAGTATTCTTTTCATTAATTTCAGAAGAATCTTTTTTGTAGGCCGCTACAAAATTTCCTTTGGAGTATTTGATTTCTGTTATTTTGCCAGATACGGGTGAGCGATTTATGTGAACATCTAAGGGTGATAGAAAAATTCCTAAACAAATATTATTGTCTATATCTTTATGAAGATTGATTATTTTTCCATCTGCTGGTGCAATAATGGATCCTGCTGTTTGAGGAGTTTTTCTTTTTGGGTCTCTAAAAAATGCCCCAATCGCAATTGCTGAAAGAAAAATAAGAATAGAAGGAATATATGTGTTTAGAAAAAGAAGTAGTAGCGATATTGACAGAAAAAAAAGTATGTATTTCCATCCCTCACGTGCAATTAAAGGTCTATTTTTATTTGAGGTATCTGACATTCTAATTTTTGACATTTTTCAGGATAATAGAACCTTTTGAAATTGCAGTTTTTCCAGTTCTAGAGATTTCCGAGATTTTGTATGGTTGTAATAGTTCTATAAGATTGCTTATTTTTTCTTCGTCTCCTGTGGTCTCTAAAATCATTTCACTTGGTGTTATTTGTAAGACTTTACAGTGGAAAATATCTGCAATTTGAAGAATTTCACCTCTTGTTTCGTGTGAAGATGACACCTTCATTAGGATCATTTCTCTTTGTATACTTTCACCATACTTCATTTCAGTTACTTTAATGGTATCAATGAGTTTCCCTAATTGTTTTCGTATTTGTTCTACTATTCTGGAATCCCCAGAGGTGATAATTGTAATTCTTGATACACTGGGATCTTGGGTCGTTCCAACAGATAGGCTTTCTATATTGTAACCTCTGGCGCTAAACAAGCTTGCAACTTTAGCCAATACACCGAATTTGTTTTCAACTAAAACTGCGATTGTATGAGGTGTGTCTAAAGAGTTATTTTCCTCTGGAATTGACATTATTTTACTTTCCATTATTGGTGATGAATGTTCAAGTATTTAATACAGAGACAATAAGTTCCTTTGTTTGATCTGCGTCGTATGGAATTGTTTCTACAAGTTTAACGTCGTAGAGTTTTCGAAGTTGTTTAGCGATCTGGTTTAATTTATCTTCTTCACCCTGACTTATAATAAGTATCTTAGTTATTTTTTGATCTTCTGTTGGTGTAGCAACTATTGTTTCTATATTGTAACTTCGTCTGGTAAATAGACCAGCGACATGAGAAAGCACTCCAGGATGATTGTTTACTAGTATAGAAAAAACCTGTCTCATTTTTAGTTTTCCAATTCAGATTGTTTTAATTGCATTTCACTATTTGCTGCTCCCGCAGGAACCATTGGCCATACATTTTCGCCTTGATCAACATGAAAATTAATTACGA
Organism: Nitrospinaceae bacterium UBA3496; assembly: GCA_002377645.1. GTDB lineage: Bacteria > UBA8248 > UBA8248 > UBA8248 > UBA8248 > UBA3496. The sequence continues at coordinate 19,965 of DFQF01000066.1, forward strand.
CTGGACCATTGATGCTGGATGCTTCTTCGAGTGAGGGTAAAACTGCATTCGGAGATTTTACATCCATTCCGTGTACACCATAACCTTCTGCAATTACCTTGAAATCAGGATTCTTAGGGTAATGAGAGTGTGAATATCTCTT
>DFQF01000066.1:20488-20679 GCA_002377645.1 Nitrospinaceae bacterium UBA3496
ACAGGAATTCCATACTGAGCGGCAGTTGCTAACTCAGTTAAAGTCATAGCGAAACTTCCATCTCCATCGATGAGCCAAACTTCTTTTTCTGGACGAGCAATTTTTGCCCCTATGGCTGCGGGAAGGCCAAAACCCATCGTGCCTAGTCCACCGGAAGATACCCAACTATTGGGTTCATTAAATCTAATGAA
>DFQF01000074.1 GCA_002377645.1 Nitrospinaceae bacterium UBA3496
CTTCTATTCCAGATTTAACTTTTAAATTAAATTCTCCTAAATAACGACCCTTTGGTTTTTTTGAACGTATGATCCATAATATTTTTCTACCAGTACCATCAGTTGAACTACAAATTGCCTTAGAAATATCATTTTCCTGAAAAAGATTTGAAGGAAGAGATTCATCTTTAGATGTTTTATTTTTGACATTAATTCCTTTTTTTTCTAAACGAAAAATACTCTTTCTCAAGAGTGACTTAAATTTTTTGTCCAAAGAATTCTCACTCATATTAACGAGAAAAATTGCTGCATCATTACTACTTAAAGAAACTACTAGATTTATTAGGTCTGGTGAAAATTGTTGAGTTTTTTCGAAAACATTTTCAAAAATACGAAATAATTTTTCTATAGATTTAGGTTCTCCCTGATTCAATATTTGACGAAAGATGAGAGATTGCGAATGAATAGATAATTTCCCAATACTTTCTTCAAGATCATTAGTTTTCACTTTGTTTAAATCATTATGATTTAGAAAAAGATCAATATTTTTTGAAATCTCTTCCAAATTTTGGTCACTTAAAACATCTGGAATAATTGAATCGGAATCAATAGATAAGATGGTTTCTTTTAGCAATTTTAACTGCTCCGGTGTCCACTTAAATGACATTGCAAGTTCAAGTAAACTCGGGATGAACTCAGTATTGTTTAATGTTTTAATTGCAAGAAGGGTTGGAAGTACACCCTTGTCGCTCGTAAGATTCAGATGTTCTTGCATTCCTCTTATCCCAGCGTCCCCTAATTCTAAGATTTCATCAATTAAAGGAGCGGGAGCCATAGCATCATCAGGCATAGGAGATGTAAAAGATTTTTCCAAAGCAAAAGCTATAGCCCTTGCCCTTTTAAGGTCCTCTCTTATCACTTTATTTTTCTTGTTTTTTTCCATTTACCTTTTTATAAATTAACCTCATTAATAAAAAAACAAAAAAAAATGCAAATTTATACGAATCCTCAAAAATGATAACATCTCAAAGAGTTTCTTGTAAAAAATATATTTGTAACGATTGCTTTTAAAATTTAAGTAGAGGTTCTTTTGAATAAGCCTATTTTTTTTGATGTTGCTTTTAGCTATACCGATGTTCAGGAACATATACTAGAAATTAAAAACCGTTTAAAAATAGAATATCAAGATGTTAATTGTGCTGTAGTAGATGTTCTTCGAGCAACAACTACTATTATTTCTTCTTTACACAATAAATGCTCAGAAATTTATCCAGTAATATCTAAGAATGCTGCAAAGCTTAAAGCAAAAGAATTAATGGGGGAAAATATCAAGAAACAGATCCTGTTAGCCGGAGAAAAAGATGGAAAAGCTTTAGAAGGATTCGATTTAGGAAATTCACCGTCAAACTTCGATCGTGAGATTGTAGAAAATAATATTCTGATTATATCTACCAGTAATGGAACAAAAGCAATAGATGCAGTAAAGCAACAGAAATACGTTATTCTTTTCTCTTTAGCTAATTTAAGTGCGACCGCCTCATCGATTATCAAACCCATCATGAAAAATCATAATCTTTTGATTATTTGTTCGGGAAGAAATGGAAAATATTGCGAAGAAGATTCAATAGCTTCTGGGCTCTTAATCAACAAAATAACTAGTCTTTGGAACGAAAAAGAATTCATCTGTTCTGATAGTGCAAAGGCATCTATACATATAGCGAATTTCTACAAAAAAGACATTCATAAAGCATTCCTGAATTGTTCTTGGGGAAAACACCTGATTCAACTAGGTTTGAAAGAAGATTTAGAATTTTGTTCCAGGACAGACTGGTCAGATGTAGTCCCAAAATTAAAAGATGGAAAGATTATAGCGTCCTAATCTTCTTTACTTTTAAAAATATTTTCTATTATGTTTTTAAAATCTTTTTTAGAATTTTCCATATTAAAGTGTATAAAAAATTCTCTATTCCCTTTAGTTCCAAGAATTGGACTATCAGTAACGTTACATGGAGAAAAACCCAAATCTTTTGATTCTTGCCAGATATTGAACAAAACCTCTTCATGTAATTTCTGATCACGAACAATTCCACCCTTACCGACTCTATTTTTTCCTACTTCAAACTGTGGTTTCACTAAAGCAACAATTTCATTAGGAAAAGAAATTAGCTTTTGAATCACTGGAAGAATTTTCATGAGAGAAATGAATGAAACATCAATTACAGCAAATTCAAAATTTAGATCACAATCAGATGAACTCAATATCTGTCTATTTAAATATCGGGCATTAACTCCTTCTATTATCGTTACCCTACTATCGTTTCTCAAACTCCAGTCGAGCAAACCTTTCCCCACATCAACGCAAACAACATGCGCAGCTTGCCTTTTGAGTAAAACATCCGTAAAACCACCGGTTGACGAACCAACATCCAAACAAGACTTGGAAATAGGATCTATTCTAAAGTAATCTAAGGCATGAAAAAGTTTTTCTCCACCTCTGCTTACAAATTCTCTTTTACTCTCAGTGATGGAAATGGACGAATTTACATCATAGGAATGGCCAACTTTATCTGCTACAAAACCGTCAACTTTAATTCTACCAGAAAGAACAAGTCTCTTTGCATGCTCACGACTTTTCACAAAGCCTTTTTCAACGAGAAGTTTATCAATTCTTTCTTTTTTTTTCACGAAATAACGCTACGCATGTGATCATCAATATCTATTAGATCGCGTGCAGCTTGAGTTATATCACCCGATGTTAGGCCACAATCTTCTCTTTGCAAAGCTGGGCTCCCATGAGATATAAAACGATCGGGAATACCAAGGACAGAAACTGGAATATTACTCATCTTATTTTCTGAAAGAATTTCTAAAACACCCGAACCCATACCACCAATTTTTGTCCCTTCTTCTATTGTTACGATTCTCTTACACAAATTAGCCTGTTCAAGTATTTTTTTCTTGTCCATAGGTTTCACAAATCTAAGATTCAGGACTGAAGCTTGAATTCCTATCTCTTCTAATTGTGAGGAAGCCTCGAGTGCAAGTGGAACCATTGGACCTAGAGCAATCAATAGCACATCTCTTCCTTCCCTTAACAACTCTGATTCACCAATTGGAATACTTTTAACCTTATCTTGTAATTCAACACCTAAACCAGAACCTCTACAGAAACGAAGCGCTGCGGGACCGGGGTATTCTATTGATGTAAGAAGCATACTTTGCAATTCGCTCTCATCCTTTGGAGACATCACGATTGCATTTGGCAAACATCTCAAATAGGCTATGTCAAAAGCACCATGATGCGTAGGACCATCTTCTCCGACTAAACCTGCACGATCTATTGCAAAAGTCACAGAAACATTCGTAAGACAAATATCATGAACTATCTGATCATAGGCTCTTTGTAAAAAAGTACTATAAATTGCAACAACTGGCTTCATATTCTCTAAAGATAGTCCAGCCGCAAATGTTACACCATGCTGTTCACACATTCCGACATCAAAACATCTATCAGGAAAAAGACTCTGATATTCTACTAAAGCTGTTCCTTCCAACATAGCTGCAGTTATTGCCACTATCTTTGGATCCTTCTTACTCAATTTAATCATTGTATCCGCAAAAACTTTAGAATAACTTGGAGGGCCTGGTTTCTTTTTCAGAAATTTTCCAGTTTCAGGATCAAATTTGGTAACACCATGGTAAGTAATTGGTTCAGCTTCACTATATGGATAACCATGCCCTTTTTTTGTAACTACATGTACTAAATTAGGACCCTTTAATTTACGAACATTCCGTAAAGCTGGAATTAGCAAATCTAATCTATGACCATCAATTGGACCTATATAACGAAAACCTAATTCTTCAAATAGAATGCCAGGAACAAATAAATTCTTCATGGAATCTTCAAATCTCGTCATGAAATTAACAGCAGATTCACCAAAAACAGGAAGATGAGAAACAATTTTTTGTATTTCATTTCTAAACTTCCTTGCGCGATTAGCCCATTCTCCAGTCATAATCCTTGCAAGATAAGAACACATAGCACCAACATTTTTTGAAATACCCATTTTATTATCATTTAAGATTACAGTTAGATCTCTCTTAGAATCTCCAGCATTATTTAACGCTTCCATTGACATACCAGATGTAAGACTTCCATCTCCAATAATTGCAACAACACTAAAATTTTCTTTACTTAGATCTCTTGCAGTTGCCATTCCAGACGCCGCAGATATCGAAGTACCTCCATGTGCGACATTCATATGATCATATGGACTTTCTAGTCTATCTGGGAAACCAGCAATTCCTCCCCACTGTCTAAGAGTTTCAAATTCCGTTTTTCTTCCGGTCAATACTTTATGTGCATAAGCCTGGTGACCAACATCCCAAATAAGTTTATCGATAGGTGTCTGAAAAACATAATGCAAAGCAACTACTAATTCAGTTGCACCTAAAGATGCCCCCAAGTGTCCACCGGTTTTAGAAGTAACGCCAACAATAAATTCTCTTAACTCTTCTACTACAGTCTGCAGTTCATCTTCAGATAGTTTTCTGAGATCTTCCGGAGAATCTATTTGTGCTAGTTTTTTCACGATAAAATAATCCTAAAAAAGATACTTGTACATTTAAAAACTAATATTGCAAATTTCAAAAATCACAATTCAGAACTAGAGACTACGGAAAACTATAAATTTTGCAAGAGCCTCTAAAGTTTCAGCATCTTTTCCAAAAACTTTCAAAAAACCTAAAGATTTCTCTAATGTAGAATTTGCTATTTCCTTTGATTTTTCAATACCATACATTGATAAATAAGTAATTTTTCCAGAAGCAAGATCGGAACCAACTGGCTTTCCTAACAAATTCTCATCTCCTTCAAAATCAAGTATATCGTCAACAATTTGAAATGCTAATCCAATATACCTACCAAAATTACTCAACGCATTTTGTTCTTCTTCATTAGCACCACCTAATATTCCTCCTATACAAACAGAAACTCGAATCATTTCAGAAGTCTTGAGCAAATGAATCTGTTCTAAATACTTCGAATCTACTTCAATCGAATCGGCTTTTATATCTAAATATTGACCACCTACCATTCCTGAAGGACCTGCAGCAGAAGATAAAAGTGAGATAGAATCTATCAATTTGTCTGACCCAAATTTTTTCTTCATTGTATTGGAAGATATCAATTCAAACGCTTTTGTTAAAAGACCGTCTCCAGAAAGTATAGCCGAAGCCTCTCCAAAAGCTTTATGACTAGTAGGCTTTCCTCTCCTCAAATCATCATCATCCATTGCGGGCAAATCATCATGGATCAAAGAATAAGAATGAATACATTCTATTGCGCAAGCAGGTATTAATACATCATTAGGATCCCCTTTTACAGACTCGCATCCAGCTATACACAAAATCGGTCTGATCCTTTTTCCTCCATTTAACAAGCTATACGACATGACTTTATATAATTCAAACGGTTCAGATTGTTCATTAGTAAATAAGATTCTTAATTGTTCATTCACTAATTCATTCCATTTTTCCATATAACCTAAGACATCAAATGAAGAAGACAAATTACTTTTCCTCACTTTCTTCATCTAAAGGCTTCATAGAAAATGTGCCATCTTCAGTTATAGTTAGTTCTTCAATTTTTTTCTGAGCAGAATGTAATTGATCCTGCGTAAACTTAAACAATTTGACCCCTTCCTCATATAAAGCAATTGCATCTTCCAAAGTTAAGTCTCCGTCTTCTAAAGTTCCCACAATTTCCTCTAGTCTAGAAGATGCATCCTCAAAACTCTTTGGCGAATCAAAAGATGGTTTTTTCTTTTTCGAAGAACTCATTGTGTTTCTCCTTTTTGATTTGTTTTTTCAACCCTACAATCTAATTCTCCATCCGACAATTTAATTTGAAGCAATTCTTGATTCTCTACTTGTCGAATACTACGAATGAGCGAATTGTCTTTTGCCCGATAGGTCAAACTATATCCGCGTGCCAAAATTGATATTGGGGAAACAGATTCAAGTCTAAGAATTAAATTTTCCACTTCTAAGTTCTTTACAAAGAATATTTTTTCAATACTAATTTTAATTTTCTCAAAATATTCCTCAATTGTTTTTACTTTACTTGAATGAAGACTCAAAGGAGAAACAACTCTAAGTCTAGGCAAAATCGAAAAAGCACGATTCGTAAAACCTGATAGGACATACTTAGTTTCTTTTGAAAGACTTTCAAAGAGCATATCAACTTTTTGCTGCAGTTCCTGAATAAACAAAGCGGGTTCTTCTAATATTTTTATTCTCTCATAAAATGCAACTTCATCTTTTCTGTTCTTTAGGAACATTTTAACGTATCGTTCCATCTCAGAAGGAAATCTCATAAAACGTTCTAAAAAAACATCCCAGTTGCTACATACTTTCTCAGCGGCTGCCGTAGGTGTTGAAGAAAAATCATCTGATACTAAATCAGAAAGCGAACTATCCACTTCATGACCAATGGCCGTTAAAATTGGAATACTGCAGTTGGCAATGGCGCGAATAACTATCTCATCATTAAATGCACTGAGATCTTCATTACTACCTCCACCTCTAGAAAGGATTATTAAGTCAGCAGGAGAATTTATTCTATTATTTTCTTCAGCAACCTGAATGGCTCTTTCGATAGATCTTGGAGCATATTCTCCTTGCACAAGTGTATGGATGATTGTTAGTTCCACAAAAGGAATACGCATTGACAAAATTGGAAGCATGTCACGTAAGGCTGCTCCTTCACGACTGGTAACCAAAATAATTCTTCCTGGTCTTATTGGAAGGACTTTTTTCCTTTCCTTGGAAAAAAGTCCTTCCAATTCTAATTTCTCTCTTAGTTGTCTAAACTTTACATCTAAAATTCCTTCTCCTAATGGTTCCAAAGAGAAAACAGACAATTGGAACCTACCCTCCCGCTCAAAAAGAGTCACGCTACACTTAACCAAAACTCTCATCCCGACTTCAGGAATAAAATCAAGTGATTTTCTTCTACCTGCAAACATAACAGCATTTATTTTTGAATTAGAATCCTTTAAAACAAGATATGCATGATTCGATGGATATACCTTCCAACTTGAAATCTCACCTTCAACCAAAATATTGCTGAATTCTTGCTCAAGATGACCACGAACTTTCGAATTAAGTTGAGAAACCGTATAGATTTGATCTGACATTGTTTTCGTGGAACCCAATAAATCAATGTTCAAAAAATTCTTCCTTTAAGTCACTGAAATATGATTTTCAAATGCATTCACTGTATTAACCATTAACATAGATATAGTCATGGGACCAACACCTCCGGGTACTGGAGTTATAGCCGAAACTTTTCCCATCAGTGATGCAAAATCACAATCTCCTACCAATTTATCATCTAGTCTGTTTGTCCCAACGTCAACAACTATAGCTCCTTCCTTCACCATCTCTGCACTCACAAAATTTGCTCTACCAACTGCAGCGATTAATATATCTGCACTTTTCGTTACCTCACCAATTTTTTCTGTCCTAGAATGACAAATAGTTACGGTCGCATTCTCATGTAACATAAGAATGGATAATGGAAGACCGACGATTTTACTCCTTCCAATTATAACAACATTTTTTCCTTCCATTTGAAAACCATAGAATTTCAATATTTCAAGTACCCCAGCGGGAGTACAAGATTTAGGCCCTGGTTGCTTTAAAGATAATTTCCCGAAATTTTCACTATGAAAAACATCAACATCTTTTAATGGATCAACTTTCTTAAGGATTTCTGTTTCATCAAAAGTTGAAGGAAGAGGGAGTTGAACAAGTATACCGTCAATTTTTGAATCCTGATTTAGTTTTTCTATTAAATCAGATAGTTCTTGAAAAGAAACATCAGAAGACAATCTATAGTCGTACGTTTCTATCCCAATTTTATCAGCCATTTTACCTTTTAGACGTACGTATACCTGAGATGCAGGGTCTTCCCCAACTAATATAACCGCTAAACCAGGAGATCTACCAGAAGATTTTTTTAATCTTTCAATTCTTGAAACGAGAACTTTTATTATTTTGTCTGATACCGGTTTGCCTTTCATTATTAACGTGTCTATCTTTTTATTCATTTTTGTTGGCACCTCTAAATAATTTTAGCTTCTTATATTCTGTGTAATTTTGTTATACTACATTTGGTGGAGAAAAAAACAAATTGCTTTAACAATTCAAACCCCTTACAAAAAAGTAAGAGAAGAAAACTAGCTACGTAGTTTCTAAATTAAGGGAAAAATGAAAAATTTTATATATGCAATTCAAACCGATTTAGACGCCGCATTTGCAAGAGATCCTGCTGTTAATAGTAAGATAGAAATTATTCTCTGTTATCCTGGATTTCACGCAATATTTATTCATCGTATTTCGCACTTCATTTTCAAAAAAGGATTAAAGTTAATTCCGCGATTTTTAAGTCATATAGGTAGACTACTTACAGGAATTGAAATTCATCCGGGAGCACAGATAGACATAGGGTTTTTTATAGACCATGGGATGGGAGTTGTAATTGGAGAAACCTCTGTTATCGGAAAGAACTGCACAATTTATCATGGCGTAACTCTTGGGGGCGTAAGCCTAAAAAAAGAGAAAAGGCACCCTACTCTCGAAGATAATGTTTTAGTTGGAGTAGGGGCACGTATACTTGGACCACATATAATAGGCAAAAACAGTAGAATAGGGGCAGGGTCAGTAGTTATTTCTGATGTCCCTCCGGATTGCACAGTTATAGGAGTTCCTGCACGGATTGTTTCAGGATTAAGAAAGGAACCCAATCAAAAACAACAAGAAACTTCTTTTGAACACGACGAACTTCCAGATCCTATACAAAATTCTATTCAAAATTTAGAAAAAAGAATACAAGACCTTGAAAAAAGAACGAAAGATGAGGAGGCTCCTGGTTTATGAAAAGAATTTATTTAGACCACAACTCTACAACACCTATACGTCCTGAAGTGATCAAAATTGCAGAACCTTTCATTACAAATTTTTACGGAAATCCAAGTAGTGTTCACTCTTTTGGAAGAGAAACCAGAGAAGCAATAGAAAATTCCCGTATTAAAATAGCATCGACAATAAATGCTTCTGATCCAAATGAGATTTTTTTTACTTCTGGTGGAACTGAGAGTGACAATCTCGCAATTAGAGGAGTTTTTAATAATCAAGAATCAAAATCACATATTATTACAACTCAAATTGAACATAATGCCGTTTTAGATACTTGCAATCACCTTAGTAGCGAAAGATCGTTAGAAGTAACCTATATAAAACCGGACAAAGATGGTTTAGTGTCTTCGAAAAGAATCAAAGATGCAGTGAAAAAAAACACAAAATTAATATCCGTAATTTTGGGAAATAATGAAATAGGTACTATTCAACCAATTTCTGAAATTTCAACATTTTGTAAAAATTTGGGGATATTATTTCATACAGACGCGGTACAAGCAGTTGGAAAAATGAAAATAGATGTGCAAAAAGATAACATAGATTTATTATCTGGAAGTGGTCACAAAATTAATGCTCCAAAAGGTATTGGTTTCCTTTATGCAAGAAAAAACACTCCACTTAATGCAATTCTAACTGGAGGTGGCCAAGAACAAAACATAAGATCGGGTACCGAAAATGTAGCTGGAATAGTTGCACTAGGTGAAGCATGCAAAATTTTAGATACAGAAGGAAATGAGCTTTGGGGTAATGTTTTAAAATTGAGAGATAGATTAGAAAATGAGATTTGTGAAAAGATTCCTGATGTTGAAATCATTGGACACAAGACTCAACGTCTTCCTGGAACATCAAATATCGCGTTCTCAAATGCTGAAGGAGAAACTTTATTAATCAGACTAGATCTTGAAGGGATAGCTGTAAGTACAGGTGCAGCCTGCAGCTCTGGATCAACTGAACCTAGTCATGTTTTACTTTCAATGGATCTGCCACAAAATCTTGTTCGTGGTTCTCTTCGTTTTAGTCTGGGTTGGGGAAGTACTGATGAAGATATAGATTATTTAATGGATAAATTACCTTCTGCAGTTAAAAAGGTTAGAGAAATTGCGCCAAAGAATTAGTTCTAAATTACTAAAGGTAAAAAATGAATAATAGCAACTATCATTATAATTCTATTGTATTGTCACATATTGCATCGCCTCAAAATGTTGGTATTTTAGAGGACCCTAACTATTTAGGAAAAGGAACTAATCCCTCTTGTGGCGATGAGGTAGAATTGTATATCAAAACAAATGGAGAAAAGATTATTGACGCTAAAATTAAAATCCTTGGGTGTGGAGCAATTACAGCTTCAATGAGTCTACTAAGTAATTTACTTATAGGTAAATCAATCCAAGATGCAAAAAAAATATCCTCCGAAGATATTGAAAGAAACTTAGGAGGACTTCCTAAACACAAACAGCATTGTTCTAAATTAGCATGTAGAGTCCTCCAAAACGCTTTTGATAAATCAGAAAATGAATAAAATATTAGAAAATCCTATGCAAATTCAAATCATTAAGAAAGACCCTATAGAAGGTTCAGGCATTTCTACATATGGAGATACCACACCTGAGAAAGTAGGACTATTAAGAGGTCAATTTCTTAAACTAATCGGTCATTTACAAATCTTGGACGGAGATTGTTATGGAGTCCTATCACCTAACGATAGTTACAAAACTTTTTTGCCAAAAAAGTATCTTTATTCAAATATTGAAAATTTTACTACAATCCAAATTAAATCCAACTTATATGCGATAGGAATTCATGAAGGAAGTTACCGAAATTTACCTCAATCACAGGAGAAAATTTTGAAAAATATTAAGGAAAAAGGTCTTGAAAAAACGGATGACCCTATAGTCCACCGCTTCATGAATGATCCTAGAAAAACTACAGTCCAAGAACTCAGAACAGAAATATGGATAGGAATAATCCAGAAAAATTAGAACCTATCAATAAACATTATATTTTCTTAATTTTACATAGCAGACTTTTTAAATTTGTCTGACCTGAGATTGGATCTCTCTGTTCTTTACTTGTTAAGAAATTAACTGAAAACCAAGGATTGTAAGGTTGTTTTTCACCCCATCCAATAGGGATAAAAACAGAATTCTTTCTAATTCCACGATAAAGATAAGCTCTAGCCGTTATTTTTCCATGGGCTGACTCAACCTCAATAATTTCTCCATCTTCTATGTTTAACGCCCTCGCATGTTCAGGATGAATTTGACAAAAAAGATCTGGCCACATTTCTTGCGCTTGCCAAAAATAGTGTGTCCAACTGTGAAAATGTGGTGCGGGAGGTCTTCCAGTTATTAGTTCGGTATTAAAACCCTTTTCCCTTAAACTTCTGGATAAACTTCCTTCCTGCGTTGAGACTATCTTTGCTTTTGATGTTCCAGTAGGAACATCAAAAAATGGAGAAATCACATCTAATCTTTCATCATTATCTTCAATTTCTAAAAAGGGCAAATCTATTAGAATCTCTGGATCTGAGTAAAATTCGGGTAAAGCAGATAGATCTAAACAATTAAATTTGTCTTCCAATTCTTTAGTCCAAAACTCTAGTTTTCCGCTTTTTGTTGGGAATCTTTTTCCTTCTGGTTGACCAACTGCCGTTGTTCCTTCTAAGTAAAGGGTTTCTTGTTCAAGAGAATCTTCATATTTTACTGGGTATCGAACCCATCTATAAGGAACTGAATGTAGTCGTTTCTGAGTCACTCCACTGAGAAAATCATTTTGTATACACATTTCATCCCAAAATATTTTTGGATCCTTGTATTCTTCCTTAAGAACATCATTAAATCCTAAACGTTTTCCCAATTCTATCCATATCCACCCATCAGGTTTTGCCTCTCCAGGAGGATCTATCAATTTATCAATCCAAACAATTCGTCGATCATCATTGCTTCTTCCTATTTCTCCCTTTTCGATTCCCGTTGCTGCAGGTAATACATAATCAGCAAATGCAGAAGTCTCGTTTTGAAACAACTCAATATGCACTAGAAGATCTAAGTTCCTTAAGGCATCTCTTACATTATTTTGATCTGGCCACTGAGCTAAGGGATTACTTGAACTTATCATTCCTTTTACAGGATAAGGTTTCTCATGTTTCATTGCATTAAGCCAACCGACGGGACTCTTCCTTATTTTTGGCCTGTTAATTTTTTCTCTTCTTTCTAATGGAGCATTTGGCGAAATAGGTGGGCCTGCCGTCATATTGAAATAAGCTCCCCCCTTACGTCCCCAATTACCAGTAATAGCGCTTACAAACATCCAGGCTCGATTTGTTTGCAAAGAATTCATATGTTGATTTATACCCCTACTCGCAAAAATTACACATCCATCTGAATTAGCAATCTCACTTGCAAGCAATTCAATCTCTTTTTGAGGCAAATCAATTATTTCAGAAGCCCATTCCGGACTATAATCTTTTTCAAAGATAAATTCTTTCCATTCTTCCCACCCTAAAACCCAATCATTACAAAACTTTGCGTCATGCAAATTCTTTGAAAAAACCTCGTGTGCTATTGATAATGCTAATGCCATATCTGTCCCAGGTCGTATTGGCAACCATTTATCTGCTTTACTAGCTGTTACAGTCTGTCTAGGATCAATAACAACCATCTTTGCTTTATTTTTGACTCTCCAATCATTAATCTTTCCAAAATAAACTGGACGTGTTTCAGCCTGATTATCCCCTACATAAAGGTACATTTCTGCACTACCAAGATCAGTCGGGGTATAACTATTTCCACTTCCATTTACTCCCTGAGTAATCTGATAAGAGATTGTTTTTCCAGAAGCACAAAATGGGTCAGTACCTTCAATATTATGGGTTCCCCACAACTGACTAAATAATCTCGTATACCCTTTTTGAGTAAGAATGCCAGTTCTAGTCCCAATAAATATAGCAAGTGCTTCCGGTCCCCATTTTTCTTTTAACTGTCTTAACTTTTCAGCAATTTCATCTAACGCTTGCTCCCATGTAATTTTCTCAAACTTATTTTCACCTCTTTTTCCTACTCTTTTCAGAGGAGTTAGAAGCCTTTTTTTATTATGATGAAGTTGCAATCCAAATTGTGCTTTAGGACATATTTTTCCCTCCAAAACAGGATCTTCATCATTCCCAGTTATTTGTACTAGTTTGTCATCCTCAAAATGAAATTTTGTAGTACAGCAATTAAAGCAAATATTGCAACCACCCGGTTCGATTCTAGTGTCAATCTTCCGATTTTTTTCAAAACCAAATGGAAAGTTTGCCTCTAATTTTTTAGGTGAAATAGGATCATTTTTAAAATCAGACTTTTGAGATCGTATTCTATTTTGAACATGATTTTTTTCCATTATAGGAATAGATGAACTGGGACCTTTTAATCTCTCTAAATAAATTGTCTGCGGTTTCAGTAAAAAGCTATCAACATCTTTAATAACTCTCTCTTGTTTTTTAGCAATTTTAAGTAATTCAGAACGTTCTCCAAAAGTAATCGCATATCCTGGACATACAATAGAACAAGCTGGTTCTAATTCATTCTCACGTCTCTCAGAACAAAGGTCACATTTAACAGAGTGATGTCCTTCTCCATCAAAACCCATAGCACTATAAGGACAGGACAGAATACATTCACCACATCCTGTACATAATTCTTCATGGACTTTTACTACACCAGTTTCTTCGTCTTTAGTTATCGCTTTTGGATTTACAGGACATGATCTAAGACAAGCAGGTCGTTCACAATGTTGGCAAGTTAACGTAAAGAAATCTATATCCGGACTATTCTCATTTCCAAGCCATACAACTTTATTCCTGTATGTTCCCGGTTTTAGATGATGCTCCTGTTTACATGCTGCCTCGCAACTTTTACAACCGAAACATCTTTCTAAATCAATCATTAGTGCTAGTCGATTCAATTTCAATCCTTTTCCATTAGACAATGCTATTTAGATATATGCCACCAGTATATATCAGAGCCATCGGAAACATAGCTAGCAAAAAAAGTAACTACAATTATATGAGCAATAAGACCAAGAAAAAAAATAATCGATAAAGATATATGAATCGATCTCCAAAAACGAATAAAAAAATTATATTCAAATTTTTTTCTTATACAAGAATTTTCTTGACGGACTAAATTATAAAATTGAATGGAAAAAATAGGATGGCAAAACCAATGTTTAAGACTAAGAGAAAAAGTACCCTCTTCACTATCAGGGTCAAACGATAACAATAATTTTTCTTTCTTGGAAATTATCAATTCTATTTTTTCTTTTTCATGGGGTTCCATAGTGTGAAAGACTTCAATTTTTGAAGCAAAAAGTTTTGCATTCCTCTTAGAAATATAAAACCTTGCAAAAACCCCTAAAAGTGTTAGAGCTAAGAGTGCTAAAAGTAGTAATGCTGGAGCGTACCTTAAATGACCAGAAGAGTGAATTGTAACTAAGACAGAACCAATAACTGCTGTTACTACGTGACAATTAAACCAAAATACTGGTTTTTTACTTACGTTTGTTCTCTTAAGCAATAAGAAAAGGATAGAAACAGATAAAAATAAAGAACCAATCACACCAAAAACATAAAGTACTGGGGAACCTGGCATATGCCACATAGATGGCAATAAATGCAAAAATGAAAAATATCCAAACAAACTAAGGGAAGCAATAGATATAAGGTATGCAAGTATCCTATCTTGTATTGATAAAGACTGCTTTTTTTTCATTCAAATTCTATTTTTGAAACTTTAACTATCTCAAAAGTTCTAATACCACCAGGAAGTTTAATAACTACCTCGTCCCCAGATTCCTTCTGCATCAATCCTCTTGCAAGGGGAGCGTTGAAAGAAATAATACCTTTAGACAAATCACTTTCTTCTTCACCAAGAATTTGGTAGGTCATTTCTTCATCCTTGTCGATATCATATAGTTGAACCTCAGTCCCAACGGAAACTTTATCACCAGATATAGGAAGTTCTTCAATTATTTGTGCAGTTCGTATTTTCTCTTTCAATCTACTTACTTCATGTTGTAAATTTCTTTGGAGTTCAATAGCAGCCTCCCATTCTGCATTTTCACTTAAATCCCCAAGATCAGCAGCTTTCCCGATTTCTTTTGCCACATCATGTTTAAGACGATGCTCTATTTCCTCAACCTTATCTTTTAAATTTATTAGGCTTTGATTTGTTAAATAAAATGCCATCTTTTACCTCTTTTACTAATTAAAAAAACAAAATCATATTATACTTAAACAGACAAATCTCTAAAATCAAATCCTGTCTCAGAAACGAATTCGTTAATTATCTTTTCAGTTATTGGACCGGGCACAGGATTTTTTGGAAAAAAACGATCTATTTGATTTACAGGCATCGCACAAATAGCACTTGATGTCAGAAAAAATTCATCTGCCTGGCTTAAATCATAGAGAGTTATATCTCTCTCTTCAAAAGCAACACCTAACTTTCTAGCCATTTCTAATACTGTTAGCCTTGTAACGCCTTGAAGAACATTTTTTTCATAAGGAGTGTAAAGCACATTATCTTTAACCATAAAAAAGTTTGCTACTGAATTCTCAGCAACATTTCCATAAATATCAAGCATTAGGGATAGAGAACCATTAGAAGAAGCATCAAGTTCTGCTAAAATTTGATTCATTTTACTGGTCACTTTTGCCCTAGCTTCAAGACATTGGGGTGGAACCCTTCTTGTCGCCACAACTGATAATTTCACCCCCTTAGAATATTTATCTATTAGTTTATCAGAAGGAGATTCTCTCCAGAAAATGAAAATTGTCGGCCTATCTGATTCACTTGCAACCATAGAGGGATCATCCAATCCTCTTGATACCCAATGGCCAACTCGATAAATCTTTCCCTCTCCAAGTGAATCTTGATTTGCTTTTAATGTTTTAAGAGTTGCTTCTCTCATCTCTTCTATATCTAAATGGCAATGAATTTGAGTATATCTCAAAGATCTATAAAGTCGTTTTAGATGGTCATCAAGACGGAATAATTTGCCATTAAAACAAGGAGTAACCTCATAAACTCCGTCCCCCCATAAAAATCCACGATCAAAAGGAGAAATTAGAGCCTCACTCTCTCCTATTATTTCCCCATTTAAATAAACATAGCGTTCTAAAGACATAAAAAATACTTTCAATTTGATTAATAGAAACAGTAAGACATTTTAATCATATCAAATTTCTGCTCTCAATTTAATTTTTTCTTTCCCCAACCACCTCCACCAGGAGTTTCTAATCTTATTATGTCTCCTTTTTCTAGATACAGGCGTTGTTTCCCCTTACACTTAATTCTCTTTCCATCTTTTTTTAAAACCGAATTCTTTCCTTTCTTACCTGGGAAACCACCTTGCAGAGCCCAAGGTGAAAATTTTCGCCTTTCTGTCATAAAAGAAACCGTAGCAGAACTTAAAAGTTCTATTTCTCTAATTATTCCATCCCCACCTGTCATTAAACCTTTTCCTCCACTTTTTCTTCTAACTCCATACTTATTAACTCTTAGAGGATATGAATGCTCAATAGCTTCTATAGGGGTATTTCTCGTATTCGTTAGGTGGGTATGTATTGCATTTTCACCATTTCCCCATTTTCCGGCACCCATTCCACCTCCTGTGGTTTCATAATATGCAAAAGGTTTCCTTCTTTCTTTCTTAGAACGTATATCATTACCTCCAATGGTAAGATTATTCATCGACCCACACGAAGCGGAGGGTATTTTATCAGGGCATGCTTTCGACATAGCACCAAGGACTACGTCAACCATCCTTTGACTAGTCTCTACATTTCCTCCAGCAACAGCAGATGGAAATTTAGAATTAACTACGGTTCCAAATGGCGCAATTACCTTAATAGGTTCCATACAACCAGAGTTATTTGGAATTTCAAATGGTATCAAACAACGAATAGCATAATAAACTGCTGTTCTAGCTATAGATTCAACCGCATTAATATTTCCATCTGTTTGGAGAGAAGAACCAGTGAAATCAGCTACAATAGAGTCTTTTCGAATAATAATTTTCACACTAATTTTCACGGGATTCTCAGATATACCGTCATCATCCATAAAATCCGTAAAATCAAATTCCCCTTCTGGCATCTTAGAAATTGCGACTCTTGTCATTCGCTCAGAATAGCGTTGTAACTCAGTTGTATAAAAAGAAGTATTTTTTAGTCCATATCTATCAATGATCATCTCAATTCTTCTTTGTCCTACAAGATTTGCAGAAATTTGTGCCAGGACATCACCTTTTCGTTCTTCCGGTGTTCTTACATTCGATAAAACAATAGATAATAAATCTTCTTGTATTATTCCTTTCCTAACTATTTTAACAGGCGGAATAACTAATCCATCTTGAAAAATTTCTTTAGTTAAACTCATTGAACCTGGCGCAATGCCTCCAATATCGGCGTGATGTGCTCTATTTGCAACAAAATATTGAAGAGAAAATCTTCTGTTCCTCTTTATAAATATCGGAGATATCATTGTTAGATCTGGCAAATGATTGCCTCCATGAAACGGATCATTGAGAACAACCATATCGCCAGGGTCCAAATTCATAGTTTCAATAACATGTTCAACCGACATTGGCATTGAACCAAGATGTGCAGGTAGATGAGCCGCTTGAGATACCATTTTTGCATTCTTATCAAAAATAGCACATGAATAATCTCTTCTCTCTTTAATATTTGGAGAAAAAGAAGACTTACATAGAGAAACTCCCATTTCTTCTGCAGTTGACAAGAAAAGATTTTTAAATATCTCTAATAAAATTGGATCTAAGCTATTCTTTCCCATATATTCAATCCTAAGAAAACAAATTATTTTTTATCAGAATTTACTATTTTCGATAAAATCAAATTACTCTCTTTATCCACTTTACAATTCCAAAATGGTGGAATTATAGATGTAGCACTAAATTCAGAGACTAAAGCAGGTCCACAGAAATCTTCCCCTGGTTGTAGATTTGTACGATCAAAAACCATAGCTTCATATGATTTTCCATCAAAAACCATCTTTTGTGTTTTCTCTTTTTTCTTTTTCATATTGTCACTTTTTTTATTTAGTTCAACTGTCTTTGTAGAACCTATTGCCCTAACTCTTATGTTAACGATTTCCACCTCTTGTTCAGAATTTAAAGTTAGATATCTTTTTTTATAAAATTTAGTAAATAACGAATACAAATCCACATGGAAGTTCGATGTAATCTCCCCAATTGGAATGGTTAGTTCGTGCGATTGTCCTAAATAACGCATATCTAAAAATTTTTCTATTTTAAATTGATTAACCCCTTCTTTTTCCAAATCTACTTTTGCTTGTTTTAGAAGAGGGGAAAAAGAGTCCTCCAAGTTTTGACTCTTAATATTCTCCAATTTCAGAAGCACTGTTTTAGAGTAATCTTTGATTATATCGGCTAAAAACATTCCTCTTGCTGAAAGGGTTCCGGGATCTGCTGGAATAAGTACTCTTTTCATATTAAGAGTTTCCGCAAGCGCACAAGCATGCATGGGTCCTGCTCCACCGAATGCCATCAGTGTAAAAATACGAGGATCATATCCTCTCTCAATACTCATAAGTCTAACAGCATTAGCCATATGTTCGTTAGCAATTGTTAAAATTCCCTCAGCAGTTTCTAATAGACTAAGAGATAATTCTTTTGCTAGAACTTTTATTCCTTTTTCTGACCTACAAGGATCAATTTTCATCTTTCCACCAAGAAAATTCAGAGGATCTATCCTTCCTAAAAATAAATTCGCATCAGTCACAGTCACTTTATTTCCGTTTCCATAGCACATAGGCCCAGGATCTCCTCCTGCACTTTTTGGTCCTACTACAAGCGCTCCTCCTAGATCACATTCTGCAATTGAACCACCTCCTGCACCAACAGTATGAATATCAATAACTGGCACTCTAACGGGCAGACCAGATAATTCTGTCTCAGAAGTGAAACTTAAATTCTCATCGATAATTGAGACATCAGCACTCGTTCCACCCATATCAATAGTTAAAAATTTAGATAATTTGGTTTTTTTAGCTACATGGAATGCTCCGACAACTCCTCCTGCAGGGCCAGACAAAATTGTCCTAACAGCTTCATTGCTAGCTACTTCAGAAGAAATAATTCCGCCATTACTTTGCATTACACGGAAATGTTTTAATGTTTCTTCTTTTGCAAGTTTATCTAAATAATTTTTCATCAACGGTGATACATAGGCATTCACTGCTGTTGTACTAGTCCTCTCAAACTCCCTATATTCGGGCAAAATAAGACTAGAGACAGAAACAGGAAAACCTTCTTTTATAAAAAAATTTGATGCCTCTAACTCGTGTATATTATTTGCATAAGAATGAAGTAAACAAATTGCTAAAGATTGTATTTTGTTCCTTTTTAATTTTAAGAGTATTTTCTTTAATTCAGATTTAGAAAGATTGTGCAAAATATCACCATTTTCATTCATTCTTTCCCTTAGTCCAAAACGATTTTCTTTATCAACAATAGATTTAGGCCTTTGGTATTTCAGATCATAAAGGACATCCCTATTCTGACGTCCAATTTCAATTACATCTTCAAACCCAGATGTTGTAATAAGACCAACTTTTGCACCCTCTCTAGACAAAAGAGCATTTGTCGCGACTGTCGAACCATGAATAAGATCAACTGGTCTATTATCAGTATTTTTTTCGGCTATCCCTTGTATGATTGCAGTAGCCGGATTCGAAGGTGTAGAAGGCAATTTATGAACATTTAGCTTTCCATTTTCAAGAAAAACAAAATCGGTAAATGTCCCACCAGTATCAACTGCAACACGAAAATCTGTCAATTTTTCTCTCTGAATACTTGATTTTGAAAGTTTGGTTGAAATTCAATACGACAAAAAAAGAATAATAAATGTTCTATTAAACAAATCAAGAAAAAGTAGAAATTGCGTGAGAAATACGATGAATCGCTTCCTCTAAATTTTCGATACTATTTGCAAAACACATACGTAAATGATTATCTGCGTATTGGCCAAAAGCAGAACCGGGCAATGTTGCCACACCAACCTCATCAAGTAAATAATCTGACAATTTTTCCGCAGACATTGGAATTTCACTAACATTAGGAAAAGCATAAAATGCCCCTTCCGGAAACTTACATGAGATCCCATCAATTGAATTTAAACCATTTATAAACACATCTCTCCTTTTTTTAAATTCAGTCATCATTTTAATACTATCAGCTTGTTCCCCATTCAATGCTTCTACACCAGCCATTTGAACAAAAGGGGGAACACAACTCACTGAATTTGTTATAAGTTGAGATAAAGGATCTGATAACCATGATGGAGCAGCTATAAAACCTAATCTCCATCCAGTCATTGCATAAGTCTTTGAAAAAGTCTCTAGCAAGATTGTTCTTTCGCGCATTCCATCAAGTGTCCCAATGGAAACATGGTTACCCTCAAATAACATATTCGCATAAACTTCATCAGATAAAATGACAAAATCATTCTCAATCGCAAGATTTCCTATTTCTACTAATTCTTTATAACTCAATGTACCTCCGGTAGGATTATGCGGATAATTAAGAATTAACAATCTGGTATTCTTCGAAATTCGACTTTTCAAATCATCAATAGTAAATTTAAAATCATTTTCTTCAAGAATAGGAAGAGGCACAGGCTTAGCGCCTGCATACAATGTAACTGATTCATATACAGGGAAACCCGGATCAGGATATATCACTTCATCTCCTACTCCAGATGTAGCCATAATTGTGTAATAAAGGAATGGCTTCCCACCTGGTCCAATTACAATTTCTTCTGGGGAATATTCTCCACGTTTATTTTTTTTAATCCAATCGCAACAAGCTTCTCTAAGTTCAAGAACTCCAGCAGAAGGACAATAATGAGTATTTCCGGAACTTACTTCGTCACAAACAACATTAATAATATTTGAAGGAGTATCAAAATCAGTATCACCTATCTCGAGGTGAATAATACTTCTACCCTCCCTCTCAAGTTGATTTGCTTTAGCAAGAACAACAAAAGAGTTTTCGGTTTTTAAAAGACTCATTCTATCAGCTAGACGCATTAGGAAACTCCATATTATCTATATTTTGTGATATTCCAAATTCTTTCAAAACCTTCAAAATCTCCTTTAAGGGGAATCCTATTACATTAGTGTAACTCCCATTTATCTTATCCACAAGGAAATATCCTTTCCCTTGGATAGCATATCCTCCAGCTTTATCTAAAGACTCATTTTCTGATATATATTGATTTATTTCAACAGAATTGAGTTTCCGAAATTTTACTTCTGTTACTACATTTTGAATTTTTTGAGTCTTAGAAGACATAACCGAAAACCCAGTAATCACGTGATGTCGTTCTCCTGATAAAGATTTAATCATGTTAAATGCATCTTCTAAATCTTTGGGCTTCCCTAAAATTTTTTCACCTTTCACAACAATCGTATCTGCTGCTAGTACAATACATTCAGGAAATATTTTAAGAATACTCGAAGCTTTTGCTTCAGCAATTTGCATTGCTAGTTCTTTTGAGTTGCCGGTCTTACAAAACCCTTCTTCAATAGACGAATCTGGAGGAACAACTTTAAATTCTATGTTTGTCTCTGTTAAAAGAGCAATTCTTCGAGGTGAACTTGAAGCTAACACCAATGAATCTTTTTTTTCAATATTGTTAATCAAAGTTAAAAATTTCTATCAACAACAAAATCAGCCAAATAAATAAGGGACTCCAAGTATTCAGATTCTTTCATAATAGATAAAGATGATTTTGCTCTTTCTGCGTATTCTTTTGCCAAATTTCTTGTATAAGAAACTGATTCAAACTCTTCCATTAATCCAAGTACAAAACTTAAATCCTCTTCATGAAGTTCTTCCGATTCTAAAATAATTTTTTTAAGTCTTTCTTTACGAGTCTCGTCAATCCTAGACAAGAGATGTAAGAGAGGTAGAGTTATATTACCATCAGTTAAATCGTTTCCAATCTTCTTTCCAGTCTTATTTTCATCGCCCATATAATCTAATGCATCATCGATTAACTGAAATGAAAATCCTATATTCTTACCATAGGAATTAAGAGACTCAATGACACAATCAGGAGAATCGCTTAAAATTGCACCTAACTTACAACTAGCAGCTATTAAAGCTGCAGTCTTTCTAAAAACAACTTTTAGATACTCCTCTTCTGTTATATCTGTATTATAAAGATTTATAAGCTGCAACACTTCGCCCTCAGAGAGTAGAGTACACGCCTCGGACATTGTTTTCATAATTCGAGTATCCTTTTCAGAGGACATAAGTTCAAAACTCTTTGCAAAAAGAAAATCACCCACTAGAACGCTTGCCTCATTCCCCCATTTTGAGTTTGCAGATGGATTTCCTCTTCTTACATCTGCATCGTCTACAACATCATCATGCAATAATGTCGCAGTATGAATAAACTCTACAACACAACTGTGTTTAATAGCTTTTTTCCCTCTATATCCACAGGCTCTAGATGAAAGAAGAAGTAGTAATGGACGTATTCTCTTTCCACCTGAGGAACTCAAATATTCACTGACATCAGGTATTAAAACTACATCAGAGTGGAAATTTTTCTTGATCTCTTTCTCAACTTCCTCTAGGTCAGAAGAAAGTGAATTTGTGATTTCTGAAAAAATCAAATGAATGACCCTTCTTTAAAAAACAATCTATGGCATCGAAACCGTATGCTATCGTAGTAGTTTGTATATAATAAAAACAATTACAAAAAAAAAATTAATCCTATTGCCGAAAACAACGAAATATCATACTAAATTGTCTTATTAAATCATAAGGCATTAAAAGAAAGAATTATTTTATAGAGATGAAAATGGAAACATTAGCAAAAGAAAAAAGTGAAAAATATAACTATGTATTGGTTCACTATAATGAAATAGGCATAAAAGGGAAAAATCGCTATAAATTTATTGACCTTCTCATCGACAGAATACGGAAATCATTAAATATATATGGCAAAATAATTGTAAAGAAAAAAACAGGCAGAATTTTAGTTGAATATGACTCAAAAATCTCATGGAATAAAATAGAAAAAAGCTTATCTACCTGCTTTGGTATCGCATATTTTTCTAAGACTTACAAAAGTCCGATAAATCTTCCATTAGTAAAAGATAAAATTTCAAAATTAATTTCTGACAAAGAAATACAGACTTTCAAAGTTCGAACAAGAAAAAGTTTTAAGAATATACCAATAAGTACAAAAGAATGGGACAAAGAAATTGGGTCTCATGTCCAGTCAGAACGTCATTTGCCTGTTGAACTGAAAGAAGACAACTTTACAATTTATATTGAAGTAATTCCAAATGAAGTTTACATATATTTTAAAAAAATATCCGGTTCAGGTGGTCTTCCACAGGGAATAAGTGGTCATATGACTAGTCTTCTTTCGGGAGGAATTGATTCACCTGTAGCATCATGGAGAATGATGAAAAGAGGTTGCGAGGTAATATTCGTTCATTTTCATGGAGCTCCTTTTTTGAGCCGCGTTTCTGCAGAAAAAGCCTTAGACCTTGCAGAAATTTTGAACGAATACCAGATAAATAGTAAAGTTTATCTGGTTCCCTTTGGGGAACTTCAAAAACAAATTGTTCTTTCAACCAAGCCGGAACACAGGGTTATTCTATACCGTCGTTTCATGCTTCGTATTGCTGAGTTAATTTCTAACAAAGAAAAAGTGTCTTCTCTGATTACAGGTGAAAGTTTAGGTCAGGTTGCAAGTCAAACACTTTCCAATATTTCAACTATTCAAAATGCTGTAGAGATGCCAATTTTAAGACCTTTAATCGGTATGGATAAAGAAGAAATAATAAAACAAGCAAAAGAAATTAACACTTTCGAAATTTCGATTGAACCTGATCAAGACTGTTGTACCTTATTCGTACCCAAACACCCCGCAGTCCGATCTAAACTCTTTGTTATTGAAAAAATCGAAAGTCAACTTCCGATAGAAGATATGATAAAAACAGTTCTTGAAAAAACTGAAATCTATATTCTAGAAAAAGGCAAAAAAAAGACTAAAATTCAACCAAATGAAATAGATTAATTCACATCAATTAGCTGTTTAAGAGCCTCTGCAGGCAAGGGTTCGCAAGACATACAATTCTGTTTCGCTTGCTCTTCAGTTCTAATTCCAGGAATAACACAAGAAACATCAGGGTTAGAAACACAAAAACGTATTGCTGTCTCTGCAGGGGAAATACCTAATTGACTTGATATGTTTCTCAATTTATTTAATTTACTTTGAAATTTTCTTATATTGTCCGCACTTAAAATTCTACTTCTTCTATCTCCTTCAACAAATTCAAATGTTTCATCTATTCTTCCTGACAAAAAACCTCTCTTAAGTGGAACCCTTGAAATTATTCCAACATTCGCAGATTTTGCCCTAGAAAAAGCTTCTGTAGCTTCTTGGCTAATAATATTATATTCCATTTGTAAACAAGCAGCAGTCCCCTGCTCTGTTACATAATCACATTCTTCTTTTGTATTTACAGAAACACCCCAATGAGCAATTTTTCCATCTTGTTTAGCTTTGTCCAGTAGAGCATAACTATCTTCTGCCATCATATTATCAATAGTTGGATTATGCAGTTGATAATAATCAATTCTATCGACACCCAACCTTTTCAGACTTGCTTCAAGGCAATTTCCTATATATTCAGGAGTATAGTTATATTCTCCTGTTACCATATTGTTGCCACCCTTAGTAAAAACAAGAATATCTTCATTATCTTTTCTTTCTTTCAAAAATTTTCCTATCACAGACTCACTATGTCCTTGCCCATACGCGTCGGAAGTATCAATAAAATTCATTCCATTGTCTATAGATGCGTGAAGAGCACGATTACTCTCTGAATCATCTACAGGTCCGTAAATCTCCCCTATAGTCATAGCACCAAAACCTATAACCGTTACTTCCAAACCAGTTGATCCAAGAATACGCTTTTCCATCTCTTCCCTCCAAAGAAATACGGTTAATTGTAAAGATAGACTGTAAAGGCAAGTTTTTTACACTAATTTACTCTATAGTATAAAAAATCACACAAAACACCAATAATTGAAAAATTTTAATTTCAAAAATAGATAGGAAAATTTCTATTTTATTATATTGATTCAATTTAGCTTTTTAACAATATCAGATACTATTTTTAATACCTAATAAAAACAGCCTAATAGACAAAAGGGGATAAAACTCATGCCTTACTATAATTTATATGGAATGGAGAAATTGAGAGAAAGTGAAACTCCTCTTGCCGAAATACAAAAAGTAAAAGGAGAATTTATGAAAACGGGTCTTGTCACTTACAATCAAGGTGGACACCCACGACCCCATTTCCATCCAAACGAAGAACAATTTGTTTTTATATTAGAGGGAAAAAGATATTCGATTCTAGGAGATGAAGAAAAAGTTGTAGGTCCAGGCGACCTGCTACACATCCCAAGAAATACTCGTCATTGTGCTATTACTCTAGATGAAAAATGTGTTGCATACGTTACTAAAAGTCCAGCTGGCACAGGTCATCTTGCTCAAGATTATAACGAATCTGACGATGCGGATGAGGTAGAAAAAAGGCTCCAAGAAAAACTTGAAGAATATAAGAAAACTGGGACTATAAAGTAAAAAACTATTTATATTGAAAGGGAAAAATGAACTCTAATTTCATTCCAAACGATCCGGAAAGAGTCCGAAATATTTATCCATCAGTAACTCCTCAATGGCCTTTCAATCAACCCCCAAAGACCAGAGAAAGTTCTCAGCCCATATACAATATTCAATCTGATACAAACTTAAAAATTATGATGAGAGATGGCGTAAGAATAGCAGCAGATGTTTTCAGACCTAGTTCGAGTGGTCAAAAATTTCCCGCACTATTAGCAATTTCACCATATACTAAAGGGCTTCAATCTACGAACGTTCCGATTGCCCAAAACGAAGCAGGAATAACTGAGTTTTGGGTTCCAAGGGGCTATGCACATATAATTATTGACTCAAGAGGAACAAATGACTCAGAGGGAAAATTCGATAACAGAGGAGAAATAGAACAACAAGACTTTGTAGAATTAATATATTGGGCTGCAAATCAATCCTGGTGTGATGGAACCGTTGGGATGGTAGGTTGCTCTTATTTTTCTTTAGTTCAACTTTTATCTGCAAAACACCAACCCGAACCACTAAAAGCAATCTTTCCTTATGATGCATGGACAGATAGATACAGACACCTTTTTTATCCTGGAGGAATACCTCAAACCGGATATATGTGGATGTGGTTTTCTGCAATGTCAAACCTACATTTTAACAGTGGGAGATCAAATGATTTATCAGGTCTAATAGAAATGATGGAAGAAGGCATGGGATTTGAAAATCCATTTGATGGAGAATTTCATTGGAAATCTTCACCTCAACCTTTTTTAAAACAAATTAAAATCCCGACATATTTAGGTTCTGACTGGTCATTTTACTGGGATCATCTACCTGGAGTCTTTGCTGGGTGGGAAGAAATTCAAGATCCACCCAAAAGAATGCTAGTAGGTCCTAAACCTTCACCTTGGAGACCTTTTGCCGCATATCACCAAGAAACTTTACGTTGGTATGATCAATGGCTTAAAGGAATGGATACGGGTGTTATGGATGGACCACCCATACAGCTTTTTATTCAAGGAACAAACAAATGGAGAGGAGAAAACGAGTGGCCTCTTAACAGAACAGAATGGAAAAAATTATATCTTGGAGGTCCTGATTCTGGATTAGAAGGAACCTTAACTGATTCAGAACAAAGTCAATCAGAAAGATCGTACATAAATGACCCTTTATCATCTGAGTGGCGTTACGGACATCCTAGACTTATTTACAGAACAGAAGCATTATCTGAACCTATAGAAATCACAGGTCCTTTATCTCTTCATTTAGTAGCTCATTCAAGCGCAGAAGACGTAGATTGGATTGTTTATCTATTCGATGAATCTCCAGAGGGTACGGCCCGTTTATTAACAAGAGGTTGTCTACGTGCTTCTCACAGAGAAGTAGATGCCTCTAAATCAAAACCGGGAAGACCTTGGCATCCCCACGATAGAAAAATACTCCTCATACCCAATCAGACAGAAATTTTTGAGATTGAGATAGTTCCAACCTCCAATATTTTTCTTAAAGATCACCGAATTCGACTAGAAATTTGTAGTTGTACCTCAGCTGTTAAACGTGTCGCATATTTAGACACCTTAGCAGTAAAAGCAAAAAATACTGTTATAGAAGGACAAAATGGTTCATACTTATTTTATTCTTCGATTCCTTCTTGAGGTTTTAAAATGGAAGAAATTAAAAAAATAGCTTTAGAATTTATTGAAAGTCAAAAAGGAGAGGCAAAACAGATTTCTCGTGAGATTTGGAATTTTGCAGAAATAGCTCTAGAGGAATTCAAAAGTTCCGAATTACTTGTTGAGATCCTTCAGCAATACGGATTTGACGTACAATACGGAATTGGGGATCTTCCAACTGCTTTTATTGCAACTTGGGGAGATTCTGGTCCAACTATTGGTATTTTAGGCGAATATGATGCACTCCCTCACTGCGGAAACCAACATGACAAAAATGGACACGGCTGTGGACACAATTTGTTTGGAACTGCGTGTGTTTACGCCGCAATTTCTATATCTAAAGCACTAGAAAGAACTAAAACACCAGGTAAAGTTGTTTGCTTTGGATGCCCCGCAGAAGAAACTCTAGAAGGAAAAGTCTATATGGCTCGTGATGGTGCATTTGAAGGATTAGACGCAGTACTAACATGGCATCCTCATTGGGCAAACTATGCTAGGGGTGGAAGTTCAAATGCAATGGACTCAATGGTTTTCGAATTTCATGGGAAAAGTTCGCATGCTGCAAGAGACCCATGGAATGGCAGAAGTGCATTAGATGGAATAGAAATCATGAACTACGGTGTCAATATGATGCGTGAACATATTATTGAAGAAGCAAGAATTCACTATGTAATAAGGGATGGAGGAGTCCAGCCAAATGTAGTTCCTTCGTATTCACGAGTTTGGTATTACGTAAGAGCACCGAAACGCTCAATAGTAGATGAACTAAGTAGAAGGGTACGTCAATGCGCCCAAGCTGGCGCTATAGCTTCTGAAACAGAATTTAAGGAAACTCTTTTGACGGGAGTGTATGAAACTTTACCTAATTTAGCTCTTGCTAACTGTATACAAAGAAATCTTGAATTGGTAGGAGGACATAAATACAACAATGAAGAAAAAGATTTTGCCAAGGAATTAGGTTTCGAAGATCCCCTATTTGAAGAAATTCTTCCTTTAAATTTAGAGCATACTCGTCCTAGTAATGAACGTGGCAATGTGAGCTGGCTTGCACCTCTTGGAAGTTTTTACACTGCATGCCACGCACCAGGAACCCCCGGTCATCATTGGCTAGCCACCCAGCAATATGGAATGGAAATAGGAGAAAAAGGAATGGAAACCGCTGCAAAAACAATCGCCACATCTGCTTTAGAACTTATTTGCAATCCTGATGTTCTTAGTGAAGTTCAAAAAGAATTTAAAGAAAAAACAAAAGAATTTGTATATGACCCATTAGTACCAAAGGGACAAAAACCCAATCCTCTAGGGATCAGATAGACATTTTGAAAAAAACATTAATGACATCCGCCTGTGATCCCACGCTTTAGAAAATAACTCTGATGATATTCTTCAGCAGGCCAAAAAGTAGTCGCTCTAGTTATCTCTGTTACAATTGGGTTAGAAAATTTTCCTGAATTATTCCATTTTTCGCGAGAAATTTGCGCTAATTTCTCTTCATCAACCTCAGCAAAAAAGATAGCTGAGCGATATTGTTCTCCTATGTCAGGTCCTTGCCTATTTAACGTTGTAGGATCATGTAAATTCCAAAAACAATCTAGTAACTCTTCATAAGTAATTATAGTAGGATCAAATTCAACCCTAACAGCCTCTGCATGACCTGTACTTGAATAACACACTTCTTCGTATGTCGGATTTTCTTTACTCCCACCAATATATCCTACAGAAGTCTTTAAAACTCCATTTAAACTTTGAAAAGTAGACTCTACTCCCCAAAAACAACCAGCAGCAAAAATAGCAACAGACAATTTCAAAACCTCCAATTAAATTATTTTTTTGAAAATTAAAGGTTAACCGTTATTTTTCTTTCTTTTCCTTCCACTACTTCTCCTATTATAGACGAACAAGAAGAACCAGTAGAAATCAATTTTTGTATCATCTCCTCAGACCTTGAAGGTTCTACAGCAATTATCAAACCTCCAGAAGTTTGAGCATCGTTCAGAACGGCAATCATATTTTGGTCTAA
The DNA here is from genome assembly GCA_002377645.1 of Nitrospinaceae bacterium UBA3496. Taxonomy (GTDB): domain Bacteria; phylum UBA8248; class UBA8248; order UBA8248; family UBA8248; genus UBA3496. The sequence continues at coordinate 29,378 of DFQF01000074.1, forward strand.
TTTATCTGAATAAGAAACAAAAGAACTAGTCCACTCTCTATTTCTTTCTCCACCTCCAGCTGTACCTTGAATAGCGTGAGATAAAACTCCTTCAAAAAGAGGTATATCTGAAAATGAAATCTCAGCATCTAATCCACTTGCATCAAGTATATTGTGAAGGTGTCCTAAAAGTCCAAAACCAGTTACGTCGGTACAAGCATTGACTGGAAATTTCAACATAACTTCGCTAGCGGTTTTGTTAAGAGTTTTCATTGAATTAATAGATTCCTCAAAAACACCTTCCTTTAATTTGTTATTTTTAGATTTAAGCACTCTTGAAATTTTTTTTATAGGACTAGTACTTTTGTTGAGATTCGTAATTATTCCCGTTCCTATTTTCTTTGTCAAAATCAATTTGTCTCCAGGTTTCGCCCCGCTATTTAAAATCATATCTTTAGGCTCTATAACCCCAGTTACAGCAATCCCGTACTTTGGTTCTTGATCATCTACACTATGACCACCTAAGATAACAGCCCCTGATTCGCGAACTTTCTCGGCTCCTCCGGAAAGGATCAAGCTTAATATATCCATTCCCAAATTACACGGGAAAGACACTAAACTCAGAGCAGTAACCGGTCTAGCTCCTATCGTATAACAGTCACTAAGAGCATTTGCAGCAGCGATCTGTCCAAAATCAAAGGGGTCATCAACAATTGGAGTGAAAAAATCTACAGTCTGAACAATTGCCAAGTCTTCTCTTAATTTGTATACACCAGTGTCATCACAAGGATTTGTCCCATAAATTAAATTTGGATCTACAAATGGTTCAAATCCTGACAGGGCTTTTCTGAGGTCCTCCGGACCAATTTTTGAACCTCAACCACCCGCTTTAACCATACTCGTCAAAAAAACTTTTTTTTCATTCTTCATTAAATTAATCCCAAAAAAACATATACAAAAATATATTTTTATTATCGTAGAAAGGAAGCGATTAGAAAACCACAAAAATTAAATACCATTCTATTTGCAAAAAAAAATCAAAAGAAATGTTTTTTTTTATTTAATCTTAGTAAAATCTATTTTGGAATTTTTCATATAAACAAGGCAAAAAAAATGAAAATTATCATATCTGACGATTATCAAAGAGCAATCGAATCTTTAGAATGTTTTCATAAAATTGCACATCACGATGTAGTCATTCATAACAATACTGTTTTTGAAACTGAAGATTTAGTTAAAAGATTTTATGAAGCAGAAGGAATTGTTCTCATAAGACAACGCACAAAGATTAATGAAGAACTTCTATCAAAACTCCCAAACTTGAAAATTATCAGTGCAACTGGAGCGAATTATGCTGGTCACATAGATGTAGAAGCTTGTTCAAAATATAACGTAGCAGTTGCTGCAGGCGGAAGCGGAACACGTTCAACTTGTGAACTAGCCTGGGGACTGATAATTTCGAGCATGCGCTCTATTCCCAAAGAAGTTTCAAGCTTAAAAAATGGTGGATGGCAAAGTTCACTTGGTGAAGATTTAAATGGAAAAACAATCGGTATATATGCTTACGGAAAAATAGGAAGACAAATGGCACAAATTGCAAATGCATTTAATATGAATGTTCTGATTTGGGGCAGAGAATCATCAATGGAAAAAGCACAAGAAGATGGATTCAACTTTGCAAAAAATAGAGAATATTTTTTTTCTACCTCAGATATTATAAGTATTCACCTGCCTTTAAAAAAAGAGACCGAAGGGATTATAACTTCAGAGGATCTTGCTCTCATGAAAACGAACTCTGTTTTCGTAAATACAAGTCGTGCAAAAATCATAAAATCAGGAGATTTAGAAAAAGCGCTCCTTGAAGGCAGGCCTGGATTTGCATGTGTCGATGTTTATGAAAAAGAACCAATCTACAATTCGCAAAATTCATTTATCCAAATGAAAAATACATTATGTACCCCTCACTTAGGATATGTTACTAGAGGAACATATGAAAAATATTTTGGACTTGCTTTTGATCAAATAAACTCTTTTTGTGAAGGAAAACCGATTAATCTGGTAAACCCAGAAATTTTAAAATAGAATTAATATGAAAATATTTTCAATTTAACAGATAGGGGATCACCGTGGATTTTGAATTTGATGAAAAACAGAAATTAATGCAAAGAACTTTAGATGATTTGCTCAAAAGAGTTTGTCCCCAAGAATATTCTATGGAATGTGACGAAAAAGGCGAAGCACCAATGGAAGCCTATAAAGAAATGGCTAAAGATGGATGGATTGGGGTATCTACTCCTGAAGAATTTGGGGGTATGGGAGGAAATGAAATTGATATGTCTATAGTTTTAGAAACCGCGGGACATCATTATCTAGATTTGGGAACTATGATTTTTCGGAATATCTGCTATGGATGTGATGCAATCTTAACAAGTGGAACTCCAGAACAGAAGAAAAAATTTGTAACTTCAACCGTCAAGGGAGAAACTTACTTTGCATTCAGTTTAACCGAACCCGATGCAGGCTCTGATGCTGCTTCTATTATAACCCGAGCAGATAGAGAACAGGACGTTTTCAAAATTACTGGAACGAAAAATTATACTTCTGGCATGCCTATAGCTACAGATGTTTTAGTTGCAGTCAGAACAAACAAAAACGCAAAAAAACATGAAGGAATTACCAACTTCATCATCCCTGCCGATAGAGAAGGTATTGAATGGAAAAAACTGCGTTTGATGGGACATAGAGCAATGGGAACATGTGAAGTTCATTACAATGGTGTCGAAGCTTCAGAAACAGAAATTTTAGGAGATCTAGATGATGGATGGAATGGATTAATGAAATACATTACAACAGAGAGATTATGTCTATCTGCAGCCAGAACAGGTGCTGCAGCAAGCGCTCTAAAAATGGCGATAAAACACGCTCAAGAACGGCATCAATTTGGAAGACCTATTGGAAAGTTTCAAGCTGTTAGCCACATGATTACGGAAATGCATACTCTAGTAGATACTGCTCGATTGCAAGTTTATAGATTTGCATGGCTTGCCTCCCAAGGTCATGCTGGGAGGTTAGAAGCTGCCACCCTAAAACTATACGCTGCTGAGGCCTATAAAAAAGTTGCAGATTTAGGTGTACAAGTACTAGGAGGATATGGATATAGTGCAGAATTTCCAATGGAAAGACATTATAGAGATGCGCGCCTTGCGACTATTGGAGCAGGTTCAAGTGAAATTCAAAGGAATATTATTGCAAAGGAATTAGGACTGTAGTAACTATTTATAACAAATTAAAATTTCAGGAGTAATAAATGGCTTTAGATTTAAAAGTTTTAGAAATGGATTTCCCTGAATTTGAAATTTTAGTTGAAAGAGGAAAAATAAGAGAATACGTCTCTGTTTTGGGACTGGAAGACCCTGTTCATTTTGATGTTCAGGCGGCAAAAGATGCAGGGTATAATGATCTGTTAGCACCAGCAACATTTACTAGACAGTTCTGGCATGAAAATAACGAAAATGACCCTATGCAACATTTAGGTTATGACCCAAAAAGAAGACTGCATGGGGAACAAGAATTTGAATATTTCAAACCCTTGACTGCTGGAATGACATTGAAAGGAAAAAACGTGATCGTCTCCCACAAAGAGAAAGAAGGAAAACGGGGTGGAAAAATGACATTTGTTGTCATTGAAACTAAATTTTTAGACGAAAATGGGGAACTAGTCCAAATCGCAAGAAGGACTTTGATTGAAACCGCGGCTCCCCCTAAAAATAATTAAAGGAATATATTAAAATGACATTTGTTAAAGAAGAAATTCTCTGGGAAAAAATAAATGAAGGTGATGAAAAAGAACTCACTGTTGGACCAATTACTAGAACGGATTTAGTGAAATATGCAGGTGCTAGTGGAGACTTTAATCCTAATCATCATGACGAAATCTACTCTATACGCTCTGGTTTCGAAAAACCATTCGCACACGGAATGTTACAAGGAGGCATCCTAAGTCGTCTAATTACAGATTGGTTTGGAGTAGAAACTTTACGATATTTCAGACTTCGTTTTAGTGCACAAACCTGGCCAGGAGATACAATAAACTGCAAAGCAAAAGTAATTAATAAAATAGAAGAAGAAAACTCCATAGAAATAGAAGCAGAAGCAACAAATGCAAGTAATGTTCTCTTAATTAAAGCGAAAGCGAAAGTAGAAATCAAAAAATGAAATTTTTACAAGATTACAGGATAATAGATTTAGGCCAAGTAATTGCAGGAACAATCGGAGGACTTATTCTTGCTGATTTTGGTGCAGATGTAATAAAGGTTGAGTCCCCTAGTGGGGATATAGGCAGGAATCCTAACATAGCAGGTGTAGGAGACGTTTCGGGAATTTTTCTTACTTTTAATAGAGGAAAAAAGGGTTTAGTCATAGACCTAAAAAATGAAGAAGGAAAAAAAGTTTTTCTTGATTTAGTTGCTGTATCTGATGCAGTTATCGCTAATTTCAGACCCGGCACACTTGATCGCCTTGGGATAGGTTTTAAAGAAATGAAAAAACACAATTCCGAAATAATTTTTGTTGACTCAAGTGGTTATGGTGAAGAAGGTCCCTGGAGAGATAAACCTGCTTTTGATGTTGTTGAGCAGGCCATGAGTGGTCATATGGCTATTACAGGAGAACCTGGTGGACCACCATTAAGAAATGGCTCTCCAACTGCAGATATTTCTACTGCTTTATACACTGCTATTGCATGTATGGCTGGACTCCTTGGAAAACAAAAAGGAAAGGGAGCAAAACATTTTGAGGTTCCTATGTTTGATGTCCAACTATCTATGCTTGGTTACATCTCAACTATGTATCTAAATAATGGAGATATTCCTGAACCTCCAGGTAGTGCACATGAATATATGGTTCCTTATCAAGCATTTCCAACTGCTACAATCCACATTGTTTTATCTCCCAGGGAAGAAAGATTTTATAAGAAAATGTGTGAAGTGATGAATATTCCTGAATACGCAACAGACCCCCGATTTCTAACAAACGATTTACGTGTCAAAAACAAAAATGAGCTATTACCAAAACTGAAAGAAATATTGCTTCAAAAACCTGGAGAAGAGTGGTGTAAACTATTTGAAGCTGCAGGAGTCCCTGCAGCTCCCGTCAATACTCTTGACAGAGCACTAGACAACGAACAAGTTGAGCAAAGAGGTTTGATTAAAACTTTCAAATACCCTGGATCGGGGGATGTGAGAGTGGTTGGGAACCCAATTATGGACATGGGCAGTGAAAAAAGTTCTACATGTGAACCTGCTCCTATGCACGGAGAACATACGATAGAAATTTTGAGAGAAACCCTCGGATATCAAAAAGAGAAAATTGATTCGCTTCTAGAAAATAATGTTGTTCAAACCGAAAAAAAATAAGATTCAAAAATCAAGTTTTTAACCTTCGGGGACTGCAGTTAGTGTCCCCTGAACTAGCTTAATTCCGTTTTGATTGTTTACTTCTGCGTCTATTTCTATAATATTTTTACCCGATTCTTCATACTGCTTTACTACTCTACCTTTACAAGTAAGCAAATCGCCTGGCCAAGCCTGAGAGACAAAACGAATTTCAAATCTTCGAAAAGAGGTGGGACCAAGATTCTCAATTAACATTCTCGATAGATAACCTAATGAAAGAGGTCCCATAGCAAAAACTTTCTCAAAACCACTTCTAATAGCAAAAATTTCATCATGATGATTAGGATTAAAATCACCCGAGGCTCCAGCAAAACGAACAATATCAGTACGAGTTATAGGACCAACGTCCAGAGAAAGTTCCGTTCCAGGTGTTAATTCATTGGATTTTTTATACATTCGTGCCATAGAATCTCCTTTTGTCAACCTGTTTCAATCAGAGTACGAAAATCTATTTGAACAATCTCCCCATCTTCGTCTCTAAATTCTGTTTTAATTACCACAAAAGTCATTTCACCTCCTTTTCTTCCTTTTTTTACTTCCGAGGATACAACAGAATTTTTTCCAATTAGCTTCATCCCGGCAAAAATTGGTTTGATGTATTCAAATCTGTATCCCCCTAAAAGTCTTTTTCCTAGATCAAAACCAAGATGACGCATTGGATCATTATCATCGTTGTCAAACCAAAACTGTCTCGTGAAAGTAGGAGGTGCAACCAAATTTGGATAGCCAGCCTCTTTCGCAGCATCCACATCAGTATAAACAGGATCTTTTAATCCTAAAGCTTTGGCATATTCACGAATTTTGCCTGTTTCTACAATAAATTCAAATTCTTTGAAATTTCTGTCGAGAACTGACTTATCGAAAGGCATAACGAAATCCTTTTTAAAAATATATTATTCTAATTAATATATTTAATCAGTAAGATTAACTACATTTCCATTGATTTTTAAACTACTTTCAATTTCTACAGGGTTTTTTAAAGTCCACTCCGCGAAACAACCACCTTTTGCATTTTTAGCAAGTTTTATTACCTCTTCTGGAGAAGCATCAGAATCAATAGAAAGAAAAGAACGAAAACTATTGCAACCGCTTTCAACTGTCCCTTTTAAAACAGAACCTCTCAAGAAAAAATCATATTCAATCCTGCATTTTGCTTTCTTAAATGGTATTTTCATCATGTGCGCGTACCGCGCAACTTGGGTCAAAAGTCAAAAACCCACACCAAGTGCAAAATAATTTAACGGTTGTGGATACTCTCCGTCACCTCCTAATCTCGCTGGTTCATCACAATAAATTTCAAAATCTCCACTCTTCCCAACTTTTAGTTGTCCTTTTCCTTCTATGGTTTCCATCTCTGCCACTATTGTATTTACGTATCCTTGAGCGGGATGCTCTGGTTGATCGATTACCCTCTTTCCTGGGACATTACTTTGATCTGCTGCAGTTGTCGGCTTCAAAACGTGAACTCCTTTTAAAAATTTAAGAAATCTTTTATCTTCTTTTTTCTTCTTAATTTCCTCCATTTCCAAGGAGGAAGAGGATTACTATGACTCCAAACTCCTATCTTTTTTTTTCGCGCTTTCGATTCTGCTTCTGATAAACTTAAATTATTTTTAGCGTATTTTTTGTACCACCAACAAAGCCCTTCAGAAACAAGTACTAATCCAAGATCAATATTCCCTTGAAAAAATACTTTTCCTATAACTCTGCCATAACGATCATACCCTTTACCCACAACTTTTACCTTCTTTTTAAAAATCAATTCTTTCACTCTTCTTTTTGCACTTACTCCACCCAATTGTCTTATCTCAGGACAATCGATTCCAGATAATCTTATTTTAAATTTCTTAAAATTTTTCCTAAGATGAATTGTGTCTCCGTCTGGCACAAAAGATACCTCACCAAAAAAAGTTTCAGAAAATAGAATACTAGGTGTGAAGAAAAAGAAAATCAAAAAAACAAAATATAGAAAGAATCTCATTAGTATCTCTCTTCTAATAAAATAAGTTTGAAGTATTATATTTCATTTAAAAATTTTAAGTACCCTTAGTAAGTTCAAAAACACTTCTGTTTTTTAAAAGTTGAAAAAAAATTATTTTTCATATAATTTTGAATTATTCATATTTTTTTAAAGGAGAAGCTATGAATTTTTACAAAATATGTTTTTTAGCTATTTTATCGTTTAGTTTTCTAGCAAATCCCTTTTTTGTCGAATCGGCATATGCACATAAAGGAAAAAAGAAATCTCGTAAAATGCTTTTAAATTTGGCATTACGACACAGCACAAGAGTAGGTCTTAATAAATCTCAAATTTCAAAGTTAAGAAGTTTAAGAACAAATTTCAGAAAATCGAAAATAATGAATAGAGCTAGAATACGAATTATGAAAATAGATTTAAGTTCATTAATTCGAACTGAACCTATGAATATGAAAGAAATTCAAAAGTTAGTTCAAAGAATCACGTCACAAAAGGAAATTATGTGGATATCTTTAATTAAAACAATTGCAAAAACAAAAAATATTTTGACTAGCAAACAATTAGAAGAAATAAAAAAAATCAGAAAAAGAATGCGAAAGAGAAGAACAAGATCTCGAAAAAAAAGAACAAGATAAAATTCGAAAAGAAAAAGTTTTTTAAATTTTTATTGGAAATTTAATGGGTATAGAACTGCAAAAAGCTTCATGTGATGTTTTAATCATAGGCGGCGGTGTCGCAGGTATGCTAGCAGCTATTGAAGCTAAAAAAGAAGGTGTTGATGTTATTCTGTTAACAAAAGCAACTTTTCCTTCTGGTAGTTCGTCCATGGCACGCGGCGGATTTTCCAGTGCACTAGGACACCAAGACAGTAGAGATAACCCGAGAGTACACTGGAAAGATACAATAGAGGGGGGTTATGAAATAAACAATCCCAGACTAGTTGAAGTGATGACTGAAGAAGTTATCGAACGTACTTTTACTATTGATTCTTGGGGCTTGGGATTAGTTAAAAAAGAAAACGACAAATACGATCAACGAAAAAGTGCAGATGATACATACGCTCGTTTTCTACATTGTGCAGGAATGATCGGAAAACCTTTGATGTCTTCTTTGTCAAAAAAAGTTACAGATTCAGGAATACAAGTTGAAAGTAATGTTTTTATTATTGATCTAATCTTAGACAAAGACGGGGTTGTATCTGGAGCTTGGGGAATAAAACATAAAGAAGATATTGCCATGCTCATTTCTAGTAAGAGCACCGTACTTTGTTCAGGAGGAGCACCACAATTACACGAAGTCAACGACTCTCCACCTCAGGTAACCGGAGATGGATACGCCATGGCCTATAGAGCAGGTGCAGAACTTATTGATATGGAAATGATTGACTATCAGCTTATGACTGGATGGCCTAAAAAGATGATAGGTTATAACCCTTATGCAACTGGATTCATTAGAATTGGTTCACATTTAAAGAATAAAGATGGCTTCAGATTTATGCAAAAATGGAACCCAAATGCACCAGATCTAAATTATGAACAAACAACACGTTCGCTTTTTAATAGAGGCGTAGGGTTTGAGATTTTTGAAGGTAGAGGAACAGAACATGGAACTGTATATATGGATGCATCACATTGCATGAATATAGATCATGGAGGAGAAATAGAGATTATTAAAAGAGCTTTTAGGAATGGTGGCATTGATATTACTAAAGAACCTATGGAAGTTTGTAGTGGACCGCATACTTTTTTAGGAGGAATACGAATTGACGAATTTGGAAGAACCAATGTGCCAGGTTTATATGCAGGCGGAGAGGCAGGTGGAGGAATTCATGGTTCAAATCGTCTTTCAGGAGCTGCACTTGCAGACAGTTTTGTCTTTGGATCACGTTCAGGAAAATTTGCAGCACAAGACTCAAAAAAGAATCATTCTAAAAATGGTATAGAAATAAATGTGTCAGATAAACTTTCTTCACTATTTGACAGAATTAAAGATTCTGGGAATATGAGTGCTAAAGAATTCCGTCTTTCTCTTCAAAAGAATGTTTTCGATAATCTGGGCCAAATTAGATCAGAAGAAAGATTGCAAGTCGGACTCGAAAAATTGGATTCCCTCAAAAAGAATTCCGTTTCTATAGAAAAGGACAAAAAGAGACCTACGTCTAAAATAAATGAAATAAAAAGTGTCATTGAAACTGAAAATTTAATAGATGTTGCAAAAATGCTTGGAACAGCAGCATTAGAAAGGGAAGAAAGTCGGGGAGGCCACTATAGATATGACTTTCCAGAAACAGATAACGAAAACTGGAAAGCAAATATAATTGTCTCTAAAAATATTGCAATCGATGAAATTAAAACGAAAATTAATCAGATTTCAAAAAACGGTTCAAGATAAATTTTTTTAGCAAAATAGGATTGTTACCTATTTTTTTGAATATACTTACAAAGAACATCCCCAACTTCCTTTGTTTTTAAATTCCCGCCAAGATCTCCCGTAACCGATTTCTCTCTAATTGCGTTTTTCACAGCACTTAGAATAATGTCTGCCGAAGCATCATAACCCAATGAACCAAGAAGAATACGAGCAGTAAGAGTTGTTGCGAATGGATTGGCAATACCCTTCAATGCTATATCTGGTGCAGTTCCATGAACAGGCTCAAACATAGAAACTTTCCCAGGGTGTATACAACCTGAAGGAGCCATACCAACTCCTCCTACAAGACCTGCACACACATCACTTAAAATATCCCCATACATATTATTAGTAACAATTACAGAAAACTCTTCAGGATGTTGGATCAGATCCATACACAAAGTATCTATAAAATAATGTTCCCCTTCCACTTCAGGGAACTCATCGTTAATTTGCCAGAAAACTCTCTGCCATAAATCATGTGCATGGACTAGAGAACCAAATTTGTCAGCCATCGTTACTTTTGGATAGTTATGTTTTTTTGCATATTCAAATGCATATCTACATATCCTTTCTACTCCCTTAAAAGTGTTCACATCCTCCTGAATTGCTACTTCATCTTTTGTTCCCTTTTTGAAATTTCCTCCAAGCCTAACCATCACTCCCTCAGTATTTTCTCGCATTACTGTCAAATCTATGGGAACTTCTTTTCGAAGAGGACTATAACTAGGATCAAATAAAAAAGCTGGCCGTAGGTTTACGTAAAGATCTAACTCTAAACGAAGTGCCCTAAGAAGATCTCTACAATTTACGTCTGGAGGAATACGAGGATCTAAACCTGCACTACCAAATAAAATAGCATCATGTTTACTTGCAAGATCGTGAACTAACGCGGGAACGTCCTCTGGAAGAGGCGAACCTTCATCAAGATATCTCAATGCTCCATAGTTATATACTGTAGGATCTACTTGAACTTCATCTGCTAGGGCCGCCTCTTTCATTACTTCTGTCACAACAGGCAAAATATCATGACCAACTCCGTCACCCAAGATGACTGCTAATGAAAGCTTTGTCTCATTCATTTTTTCCCTCTAAAGATGTTTGACAACTTTCATTCTTTGAACTGCATCACCTGCTAAATGAGTCCATACAGCACCGTCTCTTTGCAATTTTTCTGCACCAACATCTTTCATCACGCCCTCTCCACCATGGATATCAACATTTAAACAGGTAACCCTTTGTATTACATCAGAGGAAAAATTCATGCAAAGTATTCCATGCCTAGGGTCACGTTTATTTCCAAGTTCACTATCACAAGCAGTCCTTAACACATAAGATCTCAGAGCTTCTGTAAGCATATGCATCTCCGCAAGTTTCAGTTGAATCGCCTGATGTTCAATAATATATTTCCCCCCCTGCCATCTTGTCCTAGCATGATTCATCGCCATATCACATGCAGCTTGACAGACTCCTGTGGCATTAGCAGCTAACTCCAAATCATTAAATTCAGAGGTATCCCCTCGCCTAACTTTAATACCTTCATTAACCCCCCCAATCATATTCGCATGCGGAACACGTGCATTTTCAAAAATCAGCTCCGCGTTTTGGTAAAAACGCCAACCAGTTTTATCGTATACCTTTCCAACTCTAAAACCAGGGGTATCAGTTGGAACCAAAAAAAGAGTCGAACCATCAACCATGTTGACTGATGGATCTGTTCTAGCATCTATAAAGAAAAGTTTTGCAACACTTCCATTTGCTATATAACGCTTTGTTCCATTTAAAATCCATTCGTCTCCATCTCTCTCGGCTTTCATCATCCAACCGGTCGAGGGATCATCAAGTTGCAATCGATTATCTGAGCCTGCAGCAGGCTCAGTACCACCTTTCCCTAACAAATAAGTATCGTCAGCAATAAATGGCTTCAGGAATCGTTCCTTCTGATCTTCTGTACAAATAGCCGAAATTAAATGACTCCACTTCCAACATTGACTAAATGTCTTTGCAATAGCACTATCACCACGTGCAAGTTCTTCCATTACTAGAACCTGAGTAACGAAATCTATCCCATGACCACCCCATTCTTTAGCAACTACTGCGGTTCTAAAACCTAATGCAGAACCCTTCTTTATAATCTCCCAATCAAACGTTTCTCTAGGATCTAGTATCTGGTCTCTTTCCAGAGAGATGGGCTTTATTTCTTCCTCAGCAAATTTCCTTGCTTTCATCTGCCAGGAAATCTGTTCTTCATTGAGTTTAAAATCCATTATTAAGAACTCCTATTTTAATTAACAATTTTGAATTTAATTTTCTAAAAATGGCTTAGGTACTTGTGTCCACCATTTATCAATATTTAAGTCTTCACAAATTGCATTCGCAGCATTATAACCAGGTGCACCATTGAGTCCACCTCCATGACAACTAGAACCACATAAATAAAATTTTTCTAATGGAGTCCTCATTCCAGAAAGTAAAGGATGTGGACGATTAACACCCAGTTGATCCGAAGTATAAGCTCCCATTCTAACCGCGCCCTCCACAATATTCTTGTTCCTAATATTTAAATCATTAGGAGAATATAATTTTGCAGCACGAATAATATTACCTTTTAAATTAGGAGCATATTCACTCCATATGTCAATTAATTGTTGTGTCACCGATTCCTTAATTTCATTCCATTTTTCAGGAGAATCACCGCCAATTCTATAGGGAGCGCCAGGCCACCAGAATGCAACATGGCCATCTTCCGGAGCGTAACTTGAATCAAATAAACTGTTACATGCACCGTTTCCCATGGGCATTGAGGGAAATTTTCCACTTCGTCTTTCCTCAGTATTTTTTGAGACTTCCTCATCTGTATCAGCACCGAAAATTACATTAAAAGATTTTGCTACATCAGGATCATATTTCTCTGCGAAATATTTCGGTGCTTCACTGAGAGCTAGGTGTAATGTCATCAACGAATGAAATCCCCAATCCCAATTATTCATTTTTTCATTTACTTCCTCTGGGAAAGCGTCCTCTCCTGCAATACGAATTGAAGAAGGAGCATTTAAACCACTTGCAATAAATGAACTTGCAGAAATCTTTGAACCATTTTCAAGAACTACTCCTCCCGCATTTCCATTTTCACGATAAACTTCCTCTACCTTGCAATCTCTAAAAACTTCACCGCCATAGGATTTAATTAATTTTTCTAAAGATTTTGGTAATTCAAGAGCACCCCCAACAGAAAGACCTAAAGTAGTTTGAGATGAAAAAAGACTAGGCAAAAACATTCCTGTTCCTGGTTCATCTTCTACAGTGATTGCGTGAGCAAACAATTTAAATAATGTTCTCAATTTAGGATGCTCAAAATAGGTATCTATTGCCTCTCCAATACTCATTTTTGCGAATGAGAGCAACTCTTTCCCTTTTTCCCCCGTAATCCTATTTCCAATTTCTTCAGGAGATAGTGGAGCATGAAAAAGAAAACTTCGTAAAAGAGGTCCTAATTCTACTGCATATCGCTCGAATAAATAATTATAGGATTCAGCATCGTTTTTTGAGATTCGAGAAATAGAAGAAACGCTTTTTTCTACATCTCTATGAAGAACTACAGACGTGCCATCTCTATATAGTGCAGCATGTTGAACTTCTGGTGTTACCCATTTAAATCCATACTTAGATAATTCCAAATCATTAACGATTGGAAAATCTTCTAATCCAATAAAAAAATTAGCATGCATATTAGACTTGTAGCCAGGAAGGAGGAATTCTTCTGTAGAAGCGGCACCACCTATTTCTGATTCTGATTCAAAAACAGCAACCTTAAGACCACATTTTGCCAAGTAAGCAGCACAAACTAGACTGTTGTGACCAGCTCCAATTAAAATACCGTCATATGTATCCACTTTAACCCCCCATTTGGTTAAATTAGAACAAATACAGTCGAAATCTAAAAAAAATTATCAAGCTATTTCGTTAATTCAGATTGTAATACTTCAGGTTCAATTGGGAGAGCTAGCGGCGCCTCCATTTTGGCAGATAAATCACAAGCCATTGTTAACATTAAATTCCTATGTCCTTCCTCGGCAGTACAATGAGGGGTGTCTACTCCTGCGTATATTCTTGCAAGCCAAGAATTTGTTTCTTCACGCATGGGACCCCAGAACTGCCCCCTTGAAATATCGCCAGGTGGATAACTAGCTAAGAAGTTAACATGTCTTTCGTCACCACGATGGGCAACCCAAGGCTTTTCTGTAGCCATAACCATATCTCTATGTGTATCGTCAATAGTAAGAACTCCACCTGTTCCAACTATTCCAATTTCTAAACTATAAGTTGAAGCAGGCCATACAACTGGCAAGCCCCAACTACAAGACATGCTCCATAAAGTACCATCCTCAAAAGTGAAAATACTGTAGGTAGAGTCCTGAGTCCCCAGACCAGTTAGAGCCTTCGCAACCGAACGAGCATATATTTCAGTTGGTTTCTTACCTTCACCTAAGACCCAAAGTATAACGTCTAATGCGTGAGTTCCAGAAATCACCATTGGAGTTAATAAAGAACGATCCTCGTTTGCTTCTAAGCGCGTTATCCCAACCATTCTATTCAAAAATGCCCTAGTTGTTGCAGATGTTATATCTCCTAATTGACCGGAGGCAACTTGCTCTCTAGCAACTAACCATTTTCTCCTGAACCTTTGTGTATAACCAACAACTAGATCTATATTTGCGTCTTGTGCTGCTTTAACTATTTTTGCAGATTCAACTACATTAGTCGCCAGAGGCTTTTCTGCGATGATTCTATGTCCATGTTCTATAGATTCAAAAAGTGTTTCTGCATGTACGTTTTCATCCGTAGCTAGAACGGCAGAATTAACTTCTGACCTTTTTAATAATTCCTTATAATCAGTCGTAAAAAAGTCTGCATTCAAATCTTCAGCTAGCTGTTTACCTTTTTTCTCATCAATATCACAACAGCCGATCCACTCTGTACCAGGATATTCTAATGCACAACGCCCTCTAATTCTTCCAACACGACCACAACCTACAATTGCTAATCCAATTGGAGTCTTTGTTTTATCATTCTCTGGCACTTTCTTTTTCCCCCATTTTATGCAAAAAAATATATATACATTTTTTCAAGTGAATTTAAGAACATTGGTAATATTTATGTAACAAGTATATTGCAAATCATACACAAAATATAATTAAAATTGAGAAAATAAATTAATTTTTAAGGAGAGACCTATGCCGGAGATAAAGGGAGCTCGATATATCGGAGAGTTCTTAGTTAAGTACGGAGTAAGTACCTTTTTTTTCAAACCATCAGTACTCAGCAAAACTTTAGCGCAGATGGATGATTTGCCTATCAAAAGAGTTTTAACTCACGGAGAAAAATCAGCTGCTTATATGGCGGATGGTTACGCAAGAGCATCTGGAAAACCCGGTGTATGCGGCGCACAAACTGTAGGTGCCGCAAATTTAGCTGCAGGACTCCGAGACGCTTATATGGAGAATAGTCCAGTCATTTCGTTGACGGGAGGCAGATTTCCACACTCGAAACATAAAAGACCTTACCAAGAAATAGATGACTATCCTATATTCGAACCTCTTACAAAAGCAAACTATCAGATAGATGAAGTTGAAAGAATTCCTGATCTTATGAGACAAGCTTTTAGGGACGCCACATCTGGAACCCCAGGACCAGTGAATCTTCAGTTTCTAGGCCTGCACGGAGAGATTGAAAATGACACTGCAGATCTAGAAATGATCGTAGAAAAAGAATTTACGCAACTTCCTTCTTACAGGTCGTATCCAGATCATGAACTTCTTGACAAATTACTTGTTAAATTAGAAAACGCTGAACGTCCAGTAATAATAGTCGACTCTGAAGCAAGGAGATCCGGTGCCGGAAAAGAGTTGTCTGCTCTTTCGGTAAAACTATCCATCCCAATCGCAACATCGACTGGAGCATATGCCCTTATACCAGATGATCATCCCAATTATATTGGAGTACCTGGCACATATTCTAGATCATGTTCAAATCAAATATTATCTAAGTCTGATTTGGTTATCTTCATTGGTAGTGAATTGGGTGGACAAATTACACATTTTTGGAAACTTCCTGTTCCAGGAACAGAAGTTATTCAAATTGGAAATGACAGTTCTGAATTCGGAAGAACTTACCCAAATACACTATCAGTTTTAGGAGATGTAAAAGTCACGATACGTGAACTTATAAAAAAGATTCAGCAAGATAAAGAAGCAACGTCATGGCTTTTAGAAACAAGAAAAATAGTAGAAGAATGGAAAAAAGAACAATCTGTTTTTAGAGATTCAGTATCCTCTCCAATGCGCCCTGAAAGAATAATGAAAGAATTAGGTAATTCCCTTCCAGAAGATGTTCTCTTAGTTTGTGATACTGGACATTCAGCATTATGGGTAACACAACAATTATGGATAAATAGTAAATCATGGGATATGATTCGATGTGCTGGCTCTCTTGGGTGGGCATTTCCTGCCTCTATTGGAGCAAAATGTGCTCTACCCGAACGTCCTGTTGTTTGTTTCACAGGAGATGGTGGTTTTTGGTATCATATTCAAGAAATTGAAACTGCTGCAAGATGCAAAATACCAACTGTAACTGTTGTCAATAACAATCATTCAATGAATCAAGAAATAAATGTTTACACCGCTGCTTATGATGGAAACCCATCTGATAAATGGGGAGACATGTGGATTTTTAATAAGGTTAATTTCTCTAAAATTGCAAATGAAATGGGTGCTCAAGGAATTAGGGTCGAGGATCCAAATGATATATCATCAGCTTTGGATAAAGGACTCAATACACTTGACAAGCCAACCGTAATAGAAGTGATCTCTGATATAAATGCTTTAGCTCCAAAAACATGGACGCCTTAAAATTTTAACATTAAACTACTAAATAAATTCGAAAATTGATGCGAGGGGAAAAATGTCGGAAAACAACTTACCATTATCTAGATTTAAAGTTCTCGATTTAACTACCGCAAGATCTGGTCCAACCGCCGTAAAACAACTCGCAGACTGGGGTGCAGATGTTATTAAGATCGAACCTTCAAGAAAAATTATTGCTTCTGGCGGTGGATTATCCAGAGATAGACATGGATATGAAATGCAAAACCTTCATAGAAACAAACGAGGGATGACATTAAATCTAAAAAGTGAAGAAGGCAGAGAGATTTTTTATAACCTTGTCAAAAATTCAGACGTAGTCATAGAAAATTATCGACCAGATGTCAAAAATCGTCTGAAAATAGATTATGAAACTTTAAAATCTATAAACAAAAAAATAATTCTAGGGAGTATCTCAGGTTTTGGTCAATTTGGTCCGTATTCTAGTCGACCGGGTTTAGACCAGATTGCCCAAGGGTTAAGTGGATTGATGTCCGTAACTGGCATGCCTGAAAATGGACCAACAAGAGTAGGTGTTCCAATTGGAGACCTCACCGCAGGAATGATGCTAGCACAAGGTGTACTTCTAGCTTTGCTAGAAAGAGAGAAATCGGGTGAAGGTCAATGGGTACATACTTCCCTTCTAGAAGGTCTAATTCAAATAATGGATTTACAAGCCGCTCGTTTCTTAATGGCAGGAGAAGTTCCTAAACAAGTTGGGAACCTACATCCAGTTTATCTACCAACTGGAGTTTTTCCAACTTCTGATTCTTCTATGAATATACAATCTCCCGGTCAAGTTTTTTGGAAAAGATTAAGTGCTGCCTTAGGAAAACCCGAACTGTTTGAAGATGAAGATTTCAAAACTCCAGAAGACCGATGGAATAATAAAGATAGATTAAACAAAGAAATTTCAGAATTGACAATGCAGAAAACTACCGCGGAATGGGTTGAAATCCTAAATGATGCCGGAGTGCCTTGTGGCCCAATTCACAGTGTAAATGAGACATTTGCAGATCCGCAAGTTCAGCAATTAAATATGAATCCTGAACTCGAGCACCCTGTGATCGGAAAGATAAATGTCGTTGGACAGGCAATTAAATTAAGTAGAACTCCGCAAAAAATGAGATTTACTACACCGGAAGTTGGGGAGCATAATGAACAAATTCTATCTGAGCTAAATTACAGTGAAGAGGACATAGAAAAATTCAAACAAGAGGATATCATCTAAAATCTTAAATCATAATAATTCCACCATTTACATCTAAGGTTACACCGGTAATGTAACTTGCTTGTCGACTACATAAAAATAGAATCGGCCAGGCAATTTCTTCCGGATCACACATTCTACCTAAAGGAGAGTTCTTTCTTATTCTGTCCATCTGTTCTTCTGTTCTCATTGCGATAGTTCTAGGAGTATTCACGTTCGCAGGAGCAACAGAATTTACGGTAATTCCAAAGGGGCCGAACTCTTTAGCTGCTTGTCTTGTTAATGAAAGTAATCCTCCTTTAGAAGCGGTATAATGAGGAGAATGTGTAGCAACACGGGCAGCAGCACTTGAAAGAGAAATGATTCTTCCGTAGTTATTTTTTTTCATCAAAGGAGTAATTGCTTTCAGTAACAAAAAAAAACTTTTTAAATTGTTATCTACAATATCATCCCACTCATCTACAGGAAGATCCGTGAGTGAAATATATTGTGGAAAACCACCTGCACTATGAACTAAGGAATGGATATGTCCTGCTTCATTTTCAATTCTTTTGACCGACTTTTGAATTGCTAACCAATCGGTTAAATCAAGGCAGGCAACAAGAGCCTTACCTCCTGAGCCAGTAATATCATTGGCAACTCTCTCTACCCCTTTTTTATCGAAATCCATAACTACAACATTCGCACCCCGCGATGCAAATAATTTTGCGCACATTTCGCCTATCCCAGTTGCAGCACCTGTAACAACCGCGACCTCTCCATCAAAATTCATAATTAATGAGTCGTGTTTAATCATTATTTTAATTTTCTAATCGAATCTCTCAGGCAAACCAGCCATTTTTCTTAGAACTTCAAAAACTGCCACAGAATCTCTCTCAGCATGACCATTTTCGTATGCATTTTGTGCTAATTGAGACCATATACTAGTCATTAACATTGGAGAACCAAATCTTTGTCCTTGTTCCAACATCAATCTTGAATCCTTTAAAGAAATTTTGATTAAACCTTCTGGGCTATAATCTCCATTGATCATTTTTGGACCTTTATCTATCATCGTTTTAGATGAACATGCTCCATCTTGAAGTACTTCAAGTAAGTTATTCAATTCCATACCAGCCTTTGTTCCTAAAGACAGGGCCTCAGCAAGTGCAAGTCGATTGCCTGCAAGAACTAAATTGATAATCAATTTCGTAAGAGCTCCAGAACCAACCGCACCCATCAAATATGAAGCTCGACTAAATCCATCAAAATATGGTTTGCAAGCATTAAAATCTTCTTGTTCCCCTCCTGCAATGATTATCAAATCTTTTTTCCAAGCCATTGCACTTGTTCCACTAACTGCAGCATCAAGAAAGCGAATCCCTTTCTCTGCTAATTCTTTTCCCAAAACCTCTGAATCTTCAGGTCTCGAGGTAGTAGCATCAGCTATAATAAGACCTTCTTCTGCACTTTCCATAATCCCATTATTGCCGAAAATTACTTCTCTGACGATATCACTAGTAGGCAGAGAAGTTATCAGCCAATTTACTCCTTTAGCTGCTGCTGAAGGAGATTCCGCAGAAATTCCACCTCTTTCTACAAATTCGTCAACTCTTTTCCCATCTAAGTCAAAACCCTGCACCTCATAACCAGCATTAAGAAGATTCCCTGAAATAGCTGAACCCATCAATCCGATTCCTACAATACCAACACGCTCTGACATACATTAACCTCCAACATTAAAATTCTTTAAAATAAAATAGTTAGCTATCTAGGAATAAATGGAACAATCAATCTAGATTGTTCCTTCCCAGTTAAAATAGTGTTAGTGACAGGTCTAGGAATTGGATCATGTGTGTAAATTAAATTTGTTACTGGATCACATGATGAAATTTCTAATTTTAATGAATGCCCCTCAAGGAACAAATTACACGTAGAGACTATTTCAATTTCGTACTCATACACTTCACCAGGATTAATCAACTCTACTTTATTATGAGGGTGCCAAGGTCTCCAATTCTTACTTTTTTGTGAATCTAATGCTCTATGAGAAGCTTTTAAACAACCACGAGTTAAAACTTTCTCTGAACCATCGGGAAATTCATCTTTAACAAAAACAAACCAATCCGTATCATCCTGATCAGAAATTGCAAATAATTTCAGAACTAATGGTCCTGTAATTTCAAATGGTTTTTCCGCTGGTTCAGTTCTAAAAACTAATTTTGGTTCACCGAGTTTTGACTCTGACGTTCCAGGAACAAATTTATAACATCTCTCCCCATAAGAGGAAACATTTTCAGTAAGCCTTTCGCCATCAAGATAAAGCTCCTTCCAATCCGTTCTCTCTAAAGGCCATTCTTTCTCAGTCCTCCAAGTATTTTCTCCTTGAATAAAAATATTAATCGGAGGACCTTCATTTACTCCTGTATCCAATTCTTTCAAATAATGGTCATACCAGCGAAGAGCCTCAAAATGATATACGCCAAAAGGTCTTCTAGGCTGGGGTTCAGGACCAATCAACATTCTTTTTGGGGTACTTTGAGGTATTAAATCCCAACCCTCAAAAGCCCCTCTTAAATGAAGACCATAAAAATTCCAATCGCATCCAAGATATGTGGGAACTTCTATTTTGCATAAATTAGACCATGAAGACCGCTCTTGAAAGTACTCACAGTCAAGACTATCTTTTCCACTTAAAACTCGATTAAAATGATAATTAAAACCAGAGAGATCTTTCACACGACCACTTGTATGATTCAAGAACATTAAACTCGTGAACCAAAAACGCGCCCAAGCAGAATAGATTCCTCCATGATAATAGGCATCACGATATAAATCAGTCATTGCATCATATGGAAAGATTGCAGAAAGTCCTTCGGGTTGCTGTTGCGCGGCAAGTAATTGACTCATCCCAAAATAAGAACATCCAATCATACCTACTTTTCCATTACACCAAGGTTGATTAGCAATAAACTCTATCATCTCTTTTAAGTCTTTTTGTTCTTCTGGACCCCAATGATCCCATGCCCCTCCCGAATCATTAGAACCTCTAACATCTGCAATAATTTGAACATAGCCCCTAGGCACCCAAAATTCAGTCAGTCCTGCCTCATTTTGTCCGATAGGAACCATGGTTGGCTGTAGTTGTCGAGTGTATGGAGACCAAGAAAGCAGAGCTGGAAATTTTTCGCCAGAAACATTAGGTCTATACACATCATAAAAGATATCTATCCCATCTCTTACCGTAAGTGTTTTTGAGTTTTCTATGAAAACAGAATATTTAGGAAGAGAAATTTCCCTGCTCTTGGGTTCTTCATTAAAAGGATATTGCGGCCAGGAAGATGGATTGATAGTTCGAATGCTTTCCGGATTCACTTTGGGAAATTGATTCATCGCATTCCTCTAAAATCTCTAAAATTCTGAATATGCTCCTGGAGCAAGCGCTTTTATGTCAGTAACAACGTCTACAATAATGGGACCAGTTTTTGTTTTTAAGGCTGTCTGAAGTTTTGATTTAAGATCTTTTTCTTTTTCAATCCGAATTCCCTTAGCACCCATAGATTTCGCAACTTGGACAAAATTAGTTTTCTCGAAATGCCAAAGTTCATGCGCTTTACCGTGTTGTTTCCCACCATACGCATCATCAAAAATTTTTGTTTCTTGATTTTGTGAACTATTGTTATTTACAAGAATAACCAAAGGGATTTTCCAACGAACTGCTGTCTCAATTTCTCCTATGTGATACCAGAAACCAGCATCCCCAGTAAAAAGGACAACTGGACGATTGGGGGCAGCACACTTAGCTCCGATTGCAGCAGGGAAACCCCACCCCAGATGACCCGCAGCTCTTATGAAACTATTCTCTCCGCCATTTAAATCAAGGTATCCACCTGTCCACATCCCAGAATGTCCGGTATCAGACAAGAGGATTGAATCATTTGGAAGAATATCTGAGAGAATCTGACAAACTCTCTCTGGTCTTATAGGATTTTTCTTTGAATTTAGCAAAGGAGCAAATTCTTTCCTCCAATTTGAAACTATTTTTTGGAATCTTTTTTTCCAATTTACTCTCTTACTATTTTGACTATCATCACAAAACTCAATTAATTTGCTTAAGGAGATTTTTGCATCTCCGTTAATAGATGCAAGCAAAGGATAATTTCTTCCAAGTTCTTCTGGGTCTATGTCTAACTGAATGGCAGAAACCCCGATCTTAGGAACCTTCCAAAAATGAGTAGTCATTCCACCCGTTTTTGTACCTATAAAGAAAACAAGATCTGCTTCTGAAACAATTTGGTTCGCACTTCTTCTAGAATAACTACCGACAACACCAACAGATAGTTCATGATTGCCTGGAATAACTTCTTTAGCATTCATAGAAGTAGCGACCGGGATAGAAAGTTTTTCTGCAAGCTCCACTAGTTCTTTATGAGCTAAAGATGTACGCACACCTCCACCACAGACAATAACGGGCTTTTTACTAGAACTAAGTATTTTCGCCACTTTTTTTAACGAATCAATACTAGGCTCTGGACGATAGGCAGGAGTACACTTGAAATCTTCTTCTACAACAAGTTTAAGGTTTGCTTTCTTCTGTTCTATTTGTCCTAAATTTCCAGCAAATCTTAAATGCACTGGGCCAGGCGTACCAGATGTAGCTACTCTAAAAGCTTGTCTTAATAAATCAGGAAATCTTTCAACATCATCCACATATGCATTGAATTTCGTAACTGGATCGAACGCAGAAATATCTTCTACTTCTTGATATGGATTCCTATAACGAATCGATGGAGTTGTCCCACCTGTGAAAGCTATCACTGGCGAGGAAGCTAAATATGCTTCTCTAAGCCCCGCAGCGAGATTAACTCCTCCTACAATTTGCGCCATACAAATACCAGGGCGTCCGGATATTCGGGCATAAGCGTCAGCCATATATGCTGCAGATTTTTCTCCATGTGTTAAAACTCTAGAAATTCCCGTGTTCTTTTTATCCATTTGGGCCAAAGAATGGCTCAGAATTGTGGGAACGAAAAAAATATGCGTGACACCATATGCTTTCATAGTATCGGCCATAAACTCAGCACCTGACATTCTTGGCATATAAAAACTCCTTATCTCTTTTTAAATTTCAGAAACTACGTCTTATTTCTATAAACCTATTATCGCTTTAGCCTCGTCAACCGAAGCGATTTCTCTACCTAATATTTTTGCAATATTCGCTATTCGATTTACATGCTCTGGATTATCTCCAAAGACACCAGGACTTAGAAATGGCTCATCTTCTGTACCGACACGAACATGACCACCTTCCATTACGGCCATAGTCTCTAGGTGTAAATGAGTATTACCCGTAACGCTTGTAATGTATATTGAGTCCTCAGGAAGTGCAGAAACTCTATGCAAGAATTCTTTCATCGTCGCAGGTGACCACGCACCACCAGGTCTACCGAAAAATACTGTCATTAGTACTGGAGTTTTAATTAAATCTTTATCTAACAAATCATTGATCATCCATAATTCGCCGATACTAAATACTTCAAATTCTGGTTTCACATTATAGTCAGCACAAAGTTTCATCATATCTGCAATTTCATCTCGGGGATGCAACATCATAACGTCACCCTGTAAAAAAGCCATATTATGCGCTCCAACCGCAACAGACATCATTTCAGGCTGAAACTTCACTACTTCACGTCTTTGTTCAAGAGTCTGCGTAGAAATTCCATACTGCAACATAACGGGACAACAATCACGAATCGCTTTTGTATGATTTTCCCAAGCTTCATAATTTGTAGGAGGTGCGTGGATATGAGCGATACAAGAACCTGATTCCCATCCTTTTTTAACAGAACTCGCTAGAACTTCCGAATCATGGAATCTTTTTTCAACGCCTTCGTGCATAGATGTATCTGCTGCACAGTTTATAATCATAAGTTTTGACATTAATAATCCCTCATTACTAAAAAATTTAATTTAGCCCTAGAATTTGTTTGGTTTCATCAACAGTTGCAGGTTCTCTACCTAGTTCTTTTGAAATTCGAACCATTCTCGAAACAAGCTGTGCATTATCCTCGGCTAAGACCCCTTTTGTATAATAAGGTTCATCCTCCGTACCAACTCGGACATGACCTCCTTGAATAATAGAAACCGTTTCTAAAGCAACATTACTCAAACCAGCAGCACTAACAGAAAAAACAGAATTTTCAGGTAAATGTTCAATTCGATGCAACAGTTCTTTTAAAGTTGCTGGAGACCAAAATCCGCCTGGCCATCCGAAAAAAATGGTCAAAACGACCGGATTTTTTACTAAATCTTTCTCTAAGAGCCATTCTAAATTCCATAAATGTCCCAAATTAAAACATTCAAATTCTGGATGCACTCCATTGTCATTGAATAGTCTTACTTGATCTTCAATTTCCTGTCTTGAATGTTCAACTAACAAATCTGCATCAACAAACGCAAAATCATGAGAACCAAGAGCGATAGAAGCCATATCAGGTTTTAAATGAACTATTTTCTTTCTTCCTGGCAAACCCATAGCAGCAATTCCGAATTGAATGAGAATTTCAGGACAAGCTTCTCGTACTGCATTCGTAAAAGGTTCCCAACTATCTAACTGCATTGGAATTCCATGAATATGTGCTATCGAAGCACCTGCGTCGTAACTTGCCTTAATTTCACTTGCAAGAGATTCCGCAGTCTGAAGACGTTTTGGGACACCTGGATGCTTACGACTATCTGCTGCACAATTAGTTATTATTAACTTTTCGATGTTAACTTCCTCCTACAATAGAAAAGACTGGGAATAATAATGATTAATCAATAGTACTTTCAGCGTATAACAAACCTCTAATCCTTTGGGTTAACTTAACAAATTCAGGATCTCCCATTGTCTTAAGATCTCGAGGACGTGGAATATCTACTGGAATGATCTCCGCAATTTTTCCAGGTCTTGCTGTCATGACAACAATTCGATCTCCTAGAAAAACAGCCTCTGGTATACTATGAGTGATAAAGAAAACCGTTTTTTTACTTTCTAACCAGATTCTCTGTAGTTCTAAATTCATTTGTTCTCTAGTCATAGCATCCAATGCACCAAAAGGTTCATCCATCAGAAGTAAACTGGGATCATGAATTAATGCTCTAATTATAGAGTTTCTTTGCTTCATTCCACCTGATAATTCATGAGGGTATTTATCTTCAAATCCATCAAGACCAACCAAATTGATTAATTCTTTAGCTCTTTTAGTTGTTACTTCTGAATCAAGATTTAAGATTTCAGAGGGAAGAAGTGTATTTTGTAATACAGTTCTCCAGAGAAGAAGAACAGGATCCTGGAAAACAATTCCAACATCATTTCGAGGACCTTCAATCGCAGTATTATTTAAAGTAACCACTCCGGACGTTTTTGCTAAGAGACCACTTAAAATTTTTAATAATGTACTTTTGCCACAACCACTTGGCCCAACAACAGAGACAAACTCTCCTTCAGAAATATCCAAGTTTATGTCAGATAGAGCATGCACAATTTCACCAGTTGAGGTGATGTATTCCTTTTCTAAATTTTTAACGGAAATGTAAGACATTTTTAAATTTCAATTTTAAGTTTTAAAAAATTAAGTTCCTGTTGTTTGTTCTGTTTCTGGTGCCCAAAACAGTATTTTCTTTTTTGTAATTTGAACCATTTTATGCATCGCCAAACCAATCATTGAAAGCAAAACAAGAATCGCAAATGTACCTGTTGTATCAGCTGCAAAACTCATTTGCATTAAGAGGACTCCTAATCCACATTGTCCTTTTCCACCCCACATACACATTCCTGCTCCTACAAATTCTCCTAAAATAGCACCTAGTAAACTAAAGACTACTGCTATTTCAAATCCAGCAAAAATAAACGGTAGTGCATTAGGAAATTGCAATTTTCTAAATGTCGTCCATCTTGAAGCAGATAAAGAACGTAGTAAATCTAACTGATCTTGATCTGCAGAACGTAGTCCAACCATAGTATTTACAAGGAGTGGGAAAAAAGCTACTAATCCAGCAAGAAAAACTTTGGATTCAACTTCATATCCAAACCAGATAATGAATAGAGGGGCAATAGCTAGTTTTGGAAGAGTTTGAAAAGCAACTACGTAGGGCATAATAATCGCTTCAACCCATTTAGACTGCATAAAAACTAG
The DNA here is from genome assembly GCA_002377645.1 of Nitrospinaceae bacterium UBA3496. Taxonomy (GTDB): domain Bacteria; phylum UBA8248; class UBA8248; order UBA8248; family UBA8248; genus UBA3496. The sequence goes on from DFQF01000074.1 coordinate 55,486, forward strand.
ACCTAGACCAAGCCCAATGATGCTTCCAATAATAAAACCGAGTACAGCTTCAAAAAGAGTATGACTGATATGTAGGTAATAGCTGTGTTGCATAACACTCGTAAAATCAGCTGCACCAACCTGAGGACCTGTATCTATAAAAAACAGACCCCTCATTAAAGCTTGAAAAACATCAGATGGAGCTGGAAATATAAAATCATCTATATCAAAAAAAACTACGACCCACTCCCAAATACTCACAAAAATAAGAAAAGAAACGGGAAAAAGCCAAAGATTTCTTTTATTGTACAACAAAGTCGCAAATGATGGTTTAATAGACTCCACAACAACCTCATTGGGATTTGTGGAGTCTATATTTTTACTGTGTGAATCATTATTCTTTTTTTGCATATTTTTAACTACTTATAATTCTTATTATAGTTTGCAAGTTCTTTCTTAATATCAAATTTTTTCGCTCTTCTGATAACTGCTTCTTTATCAAAATTGTTGACTTCTGCAATAAGTTCATTTGTCCATAAACGTTTTACTTGTGAATCGGATAATTTCTTGTCTAATCCAACAAATTTGACGTACTCAGACCATTCTCCTGCATGATGTGCACCAAAACGTTTATCTTTTTCATCATCTACTCTTAATTTAGGCGCACGAGCTCTCAGAACTCTGATCATTTTAGCGGTTGCTTCCTTACGACTCATACCCTTAGGAATTGACTCCGGGTAAAGAACCCAATGTGCAGCCAATGCAGCATCTGGATTTGTGTAAAAGAAAAGACTCCCTTTTGCAAGACCTCTTAAGAAACCTACAACAGTCTTTTTATTATTTTTAAAGAACTTCGTATTCAGCCATACTACATTCCCAAACAAATTCTTCGTCCAACTTTTTTGATAAGGAATAATATTAAACTTAAAACCTGCTGCTTGTGCAAGAGTATATTGAACATCTACGTTAGCCCAAGCTTCTACTCTTTTCATCTTCATAGCTAACGCAGCTTTAGATGCAGCACCTACAGGAAGATAGGTAACATTTTGTTTCGATGCAGGAATACCACAGGTTTCTAAGGCTTTTTTAACAAAGAATGGACCAGAATCTCTGCTACTCATAACTCCGATCTTTTTATTATTTAGATCGCATACTGTTTTGATAGGACTACCTGGTGGAACTGCTACACCATCCGCATAAATTGCATCTCTGTTAAGAATATAGACACCCGTAACAGGTGGCCATTTTTTACCTCTTGCAGCTTTAAACAAAATAGGGATAGGCCTAGGAAGACCAACATGTGTCCTACCAGCAAGAACCCAGCCCATTGCTTGCGCGCCACCTTGAGCAGCAACAAATTCTGCATCAATTCCTTCATCTTGATAATATCCAAGAAAATTACCAATCCACAAAAATGAGATCCCAGGGTTAAAAAGTGGATTTGCTAATGTAACTTTAATATTTTTTAGTTTTTTTGCCGCAAATGAATCATTATTCGGAGCAAGCAGAACTAACAAACAAAATACCAAAAAAATTCTTACAAAATTCTTACCCATAATCACTCCCCCTTTTAAGAAATGAAAAAAATCAACAAAAAATCAATCTTCAATAATTGCAACTGGTCTCACCCAAGAGCCACTTGCGTCTTTTATATTTATTGGGAAACAACAAAGTTTGAAACTATGAGGTTTGGGAATAGAACCTATGTTAGCAACCTGTTCTATCTGAAAATACTCACGCTGCCTTCCTAAAATATGGTGACACGGCATCAAAGATTCTCTTTTCCCAGCTTTAAATTCAGGAATTTGATTACTGAAAGGACGATCAAACCCAAAAGCATCAATACAAATCACTCGGACGCCTCTGTCTAGTAAGTATTCAGTGGACTCAATACTCATCCCTGGGTGGAGTTCAGAATAATTTGGGTCATCCCTTTTTTCATCTGTGCCAGTCCAAAGAAGTATAATATCTCCCTCTTTAACTTGATATTCTATTTTCTTTAAACAAGTCTCTATATCACTTTCCGTAATCCAATCTCCTGTATTCTTATGACGCAAATCTAATACAACTCCGTCCCCGTAACACCATTCAAGTGGAATTTGATCTACCTTCCTTGAAACCTCTCCTGCAACAGTAGGTCCATAATGCCATGGAGCATCCATGTGAGTTGCAGAATGTGTAGAAACAGTAACCATTTCAGCGGCTCCACCAACGCCGTCATGTATATCTTCTATATTTACACCCCAATTTTTTGCAGAATTAGCTCCAAACTCCTTATGATCCATATAAGTTATTTCTGGAGGACGTGGTTCATAAGAACCATTCATCATTGGAGTACTAAGATCGATAAATTGAACTGCACACATATTTTTTCCCTTACTTGTAAGTGTAATTAAAAAATTCTAAATAACCCAAAGTTTTCTTTCCTGCGGATATATAAAATCATACCCATCATTCGTGACTACTACGGTCTTTTCAATCTGAGTTCCACCCACACCAAAAACTTGACAAGGATTCTCAATACAAATTGTCGTTCCTTCTTCTAATGGAAAATCACTTGAAGAAGGTAGGAAAGGACTGTTAGTTGGAGAAGGATCAGAGAGAACATAAGGAACTTCTCTTTGTTCCAGTCCAATAGCATGACCTGCAAAATTGCCATTGTGTTCAGGGAGACCTCCTTCTTGTGTCCCTTCCAATAATGCTCTATAAATTTCAGACCCTAATACACCTGCTTTAACTTTGGAAAGACCTGCGTTAAAACCTGCCAGTGTCGCTTCCCATATATTTAGTTGTTCATCAGTTGGTTCTCCAAGAACTCCACCCCAACCAGTATCAGACTGATAATTTCCAAGTACAAGACCAGCATCAAATTTCCACATTTCCCCTTTATTTATTTTCTTTTCAGTAGGAGGGAAAATTCCTGTCGCGCGCCTGCCGGAACAGAAATGAAACCACTGCCAAATTCCACCCCCTCTTCCAACTTCACTTCGAAAAACTGAGGCAACTTCTTGTTCTGTTGCTCCTTCTTTTACAGCTTCAGAAGCCGCAATACACGATCTTTCATTAAGAGCTGCAGCGGCTTTCATAGCATCGAGTTCATCTTGAGTTTTTACCATTCGAATCAGACGAAATAAATCACTAGCCTCTATTATTTGTGCATCAGGCAGAGCGTCCTCTATTTGCTTCCTTACAGTAGGGTTTACCCTTTCCTGATCAAGAGCTAATCGTCCCTTGTCTAGACCTCTGTCACGAAGAGCCATAGCAAGCGATGCTCCAGGACTCTTTTCTCGCTTCGAGTCATTATTGTACATTCCTAAGTATGTTTCTTCTTCTGGAGTTTCCGCTTTTTTATCTGGTGGTTGGATAAGAGCACTTTTCCCACCGAATGTGTAATGTTCCTTAATCCATGATTGTTGCATAGAAACGTATGTTACCTCCTGTCCTGGCACTATCAATGCAGGAGATATAGACTCATCAACAGCAAACAGAGCAAACATATGAACAGAATATGCATATACTTTATTGGACCATCCTACAGTGCCCGCAAGATATGTGACATTTTCTGGAGTGCTAGCAATGAGTACATCTACATCAAATTCTTTCATCAATTTTCTTGCGCGAATTTCATTTAAATACATATGGATATCTCCAAAAACAAACGCAACAACGCGTAAAAGGTATTAAATATACATTTGATTTAATTCAACCAAACTAGCACTTTTTCATTTACTTCGTAAATAGTATGTAGATAAAAAACTTAAAAGATGGTATTTATTATCTTCAATTGAATTAAACTTGGACTGGACAGGCATAGATGGAATCAAATAAAACGAAAAATGATAGCGAGTCCTTAAAATGGCTTGAGATTTCGGATAAACTTAGTAGGGGCAGATTTGCCTCCCGGGCAAAAACAATAGACGAAGAAGCCAGATTCCCAAAAGAAAATTACGAAGATCTTAAGGAAACAGGACTGCTCTCACTTTCTGTTCCTAAGAAATATGGAGGAATTGGTGCAGACGCTCTTACTTACGTAAAAGTATTATCAAATATAGCAAGAGGCTGTGCGTCCACTGGCCTAACATTGAATATGCATAGCGCAGTTGTAGACTTTATGAAACAACTTGCCTCACCTGAGCAACAAGAAGAATACTTCACAAAAGTAGTAGAAGATGGTGCTATTTTTGCCTCCATTACTAGTGAACCTGGTAGTTCCTTCAGAGACAAACTATCCGTTCGAACTTCAATAAGAAAATTTGAAGAAAGTAAATTTAAAATCCAGGGGAAAAAACATTTTTGTTCATTATCTACGGGTGCGGATTTTTACTTTACCTGGAGTTTTTTAGATGGTTCAGAAAATTTAAAAGACGGACTTTATAATGTTATGATTCCTTCTTCTCGTGAGGGTATTGAGATTTTAGATGATTGGAACACAATTGGAATGAGAGGAACTGCATCAAATTCAATTATGTTCAATGATGTAGAGGTATCTCAGGAAGAAGTAATTGGCGATCCAGGTAGCATACTTGGAAAAGATATGAGTATGTGGTCCCTTGGATATACTGCTGTATATATAGGAATAGCAGAAGCAGCATACGAATTTACATTAGACTACGCTAAAAACAAGAAATCAGGATTGGGAGTTCCATTGCCTGAACTAGAGAGAACTCAAAGACAGATTGGAGAAATGTCAATGATTCTCGAAAATGCTAGAAGAGCTGCTGAAAAACTTGGGATGCTTCGTGGAAATATGGACAAAATGGAACTAACCTTTATGTTAAATCAGGCAAAATATTTGGCAACGGAAGCTGCAAGAGAGCTGGCAGAAAGAGGAATACGCTTTTGTGGAGGTCTTGGTCTTCAACGTGATCTTCCTCTAGAAAGACATCTCAGAGATTCCATTGCAGGAATCGTAATGCCACCATCAAACGACCGTTGTCTAGAAACAGTTGGGCAAATCGCACTTGGATTAGATGCGAAAACTCTCGATTTCCAGTAAAATGCAAAATTAGTCAAAAAAATTTAAAGATCTCTTCATCAATTCCATACAAGAAAAGGAATTCGAACCCTTTTGCCTATTGAAACTCTTGCTATCATTTCTGGCTTTTGTTATTCGGCAAGTGCCGTTCTAACTCGTTTGGGACTTGATAAAAGCACAAGTCAAACAGGAAGTTTTGTAGTCGCAGCAACATATCTTGTGATTACCGCACTGGCACTTCCGCTAGATAAAATGCCTCTATCCGAACTATCTATAAATGATGCATACTTTCTTGCAGCAGGTATTTCTTCACCAGCTCTTTCCTTACTCTTCCTTTACCGCTCTATACATTTTATTGGTGTTGCTCCAACGACTGCAATAGTCAATACAAACGCCCTTTTTGGTAGTTTCCTCGCCTTCTTTATTCTACAAGAACGTCCTTCAGATTTATTCTGGCTCGGTCTTGTAATTGTTCTTTTAGGAATCTTTTTAATTTCCGAGGGGCTAGATAAAATGAAAGGTAGATATAAATATCTTCTTCTTCCTCTTTTGTCTGCTCTTTGTTTTGGACTAGCCCATACCTTTAGAAAACTCGGCTTTGAAAACAGCCATTCATCATTCCTTACAGGAGCTTTCCTGCAAGGTCTTTCCGCATGTATTTTTATGCCACTAATTCTAAGTGTTGGGACTAACAAAAATTCTAAGACGTATATTTTTAATTTAAAATCACTGAAATTTTTTATTCCTGCAGGTTTAGCTGTAGTTTTTGGTCAATTCTTGATTCTACATGTGATCAAATACGGACAAGTATCTCTCGTTTCCTCAATCTTAGCGACA
>DFQF01000067.1 GCA_002377645.1 Nitrospinaceae bacterium UBA3496
GAGTTGATGGAGATTTTTGAACTCTCTAGCAAAGGTGAAGAAATACCTAGCAAAGGTTTGGATTTCAATAGAAACAAACAAAAAGAAAAATTAGTCTTAGAGAATGGTTCTAGTACACAGAATTTAATAGATGAAATTTCTTCCATAGAACCTGATACTATGTCACCTAAAGATGCTCTTGACGTTATTTATAAGTTAAAAAAAATTATTGGAAAAAGAAATTAATATTTTATTTCTAAAAAAGGCAGTAAAAATGTTGTGGAGTAAAGAAAAGCTAGCAATCTACATTTCTTTTTTGGTATTAACATTTCTTGTGCAAGTAAATTTCATTGAAGCAAATAAGAAGATTCAGACAAAAAAAATAGAAGAAACAACGAAAACAGCCCCACATTTAAAAGACATTTTAGTAATAAAGAAAAATAAGAAAATGTTGTTTTTTGTTTCTACAGAGAATGCAGTAACTGAGCAATTTTGGGAGTTAGTAAGGAAAGGAGTCAAAACTCGGTTTGTCTATGAGCTAGAGTTGTATAAAAAGGTGCCTTATTTTTTTGATAGTCTGATTTTGGAAAAAGAAATTGTACATGAAGTTAAATTTGACCCAATGAAAAAAATCTTTGTATGCAAAAGCAGGAATGGTGTAGAGGATTATTTTCTAAAATTTACTAAGGAAAGTTCAGAGATATCTGATTGGATGTCGCAAATAAACGGGATAGAATTAATTGCTTCAGATAAACTCGATCCTACACATTTATATTATCTGAAAATACGAGTAAGGTTTAATTCTTTAAATTTTGCTTTCCCGTTTAATTATTTCTTGTCATTTACTACAAAAGAAACTGATTGGCATTATTCTACTTATTTTGCAAGTGAAGGGATGTAATGTACTCTTCGAATTTCACATATGATACCGAAGAAGAAATACACTCGAGAAGGAGAAAAAATGTCCTAAGAGCTGTATTAGGACTTATTGGTATAAGTGTTATTTTGTTGACTGGTTGGATTTATTTTAAAGAACTAGACCCAGGCACTCCACTCCTAAATAATGTCGTTGTTTTTTCACTTATTAACTTAAATATCATACTGCTAATGGTATTGATTGTTTTAGTAGTAAGAAATGTTGTTCAGCTTTATTCTTCCGCAAGGTCGCCGTCTGGTAAAGGACGTCTGCAGTTAAGATTGATTCTAGCATTCGTAATGATTGCGCTATTGCCTACTTTGGGTCTTTTCGTTGTTGCAAGTGGGCTTATTGATAAGAGTTTCAATACTTTCTTTAATCCTAAAGTAGAGAATGCTCTTAAAAGTTCTTACGATATTGCAAATGAATATTATCGTGAATCTGAAGAATTACTTCTTATAAGAGGAAGGGAAATAGGAGAAGAAATAGAAAGTCGATCTTGGAGTACGCCAGAGTCTTTTTCTTTTTTAAAGGAATTTCTGAATTCTAGAATTGAACTGATTGGAGCATCGAATGCAATCTTATACGATAAGTCAAGAAAGCTTATTGTTTCTGTTAGAAGAAAGGAAACTTTAGGTGTTGGTGAAAGAAAAAATAAAATCTTACAAATTCCTCCACCAGATTTTGATTTTATAGACAAAGTTCTTGAAGGAAAACCAATATCTACTCTAGAGAGTTCTGAAGATGGCGATGTAGCTTATGCTGTAGTGCCAATAAAAGGCATTACTGGGGTTATAGGATACCTAGTCATTTCTAAATTTATCTCAAAAAGAATGGTTGCTAAAGCAGAAGGTATAGCGAAAGCCTATCATCAATTTTTTGAATTAGAATTATCTAAAAATCCTATAAGAGCAAGTTATATTATTACGTTCCTTCTTGTGTCACTTTTAATCTTATTTTCTGCCATATGGTTTGGTTTTCATTTTGCTAGAGGAATAACTGTTCCAATAGAAAAATTAGCTGAAGGAACTATCGCAGTTTCTGAAGGAGATTTGGGTTATAGAGTCGAAACAAGTGCTGAAGGAGAAATTGGTACGTTGGTAAACGCATTTAATAGAATGACAAAAGAATTACAAACGAACAAAAAAGAAATCGAAGAAAAAACAGAAAATCTGACCAAATCTAATTTAGAAATCGATAGACGTAGACTCTACATGGAAGCAATGTTGGATAACGTTAGAACTGGTGTGATTTCAGTTAACAGAAGAGGGCAAGTAACAATTTTAAATCAATTTGCTTCTGAGTTATTGGATATCAATCCAAATTTAGTTATCGGAAAACCATTTCATGAAATATTTAACAATGAATATTTAGAACCTATCAGAAGCTTAATTCGTTCAAATGGTTCTGGGGAAACTACAAATTTATCAAAGCAGATCGAGTTGCCTATAAATGGAAAAATGCTTGTGCTGTATGCAAATCTTACTTTTCTTAAAAGCGATGATGGTAGTAGGCTAGGTACAGTTCTCGTTTTTGATGATTTCACTGATTTGATTAGGACTCAGAAAGTTGCTGCATGGAGAGAAGTGGCACAAGGTATTGCACATGAGATAAAAAATCCACTAACACCAATTCAATTATCTGCTCAAAGAATGAGATCAAAATACAATCAAAATACGCCAGACTTTCCTCAAGTTCTTGAATTGTGCACAGACACGATTGTGAATCAAGTTAAAGTTTTGATGGAAATGATAGATGAATTTAGTAGTTTTGCAAGAATGCCTGAACCAAGATTGCGATTATGTAAGACTGAAGATTTAATACATAATGTTATAGGGCTTTATAGGGACAGAAGAGAAGATATAAAAATAAATTCTGACATCCCAAACTCTTTGCCTTCTTTAATGGCAGATCCAGAACAAGTACAAAGAGTTTTTATAAATTTACTCGAAAACGCGTTTGAATCTATGGAAAGTGGTGGTGAAATTAAATTTAAAGTTTCTTGTGACAAGCATAGAGAAAAGTTGATTTTTGAAATAAAAGATCAAGGAAAAGGGATTTTAGAAGGAGAAAAGGAGCATATTTTTTCTCCTTATTTCACAACTAAAGCCAGAGGCTCTGGATTAGGTTTGGCAATTTGTCATAGGATCATTTCGGATCATAATGGTTTAATTACTGTAAAAGACAATGTTCCTGTTGGCTCAATTTTTGAAATACAATTACCATCAAAAAAAGAAATGTTTCCAACTGAAAACTCTGAAAGGCATATAAATGTTGGGTAACGGTTCGGTTTTAATAATAGATGATGAGACTGCGATCACTTCAAGTCTTGAAGCAATTCTTACGGATGAAGGATACAAAGTTTACAAAGCGAATTCCGGAGAGCAAGGCATAGAATTGGCGTTCTCTGAAACTCCTGATGTGATCCTTGCAGATGTATGGATGCCTGGGATAGATGGAATACAAACACTACAAGCAGTAAAAGACTCAGAACTAAGGTCAGAAGTCATCTTAATGTCAGGACACGGAAACATAGAAACTGCAGTAAAAGCTACTAAAATAGGTGCTTTTGATTTCATAGAAAAACCTCTTTCGATGGAAACGGTGATTAAAGTGATTGCTGCTGCTATCGAATCGAAAGAAGATAAATGGTCCGAAAATAATCCCGTGCCTACAGAGAAGTATACTTTTTTTAAAATTCCAAAATTAAATAACAAAAAAAAACATGCAAAAATTAAATCCCCTCAGAAAACTATTTCTAGAAGCATAGTATTGTATGGAAGAGGACTGCATTCTGGATTGAAAACGGGATTGATTTTAGAACCCCTTCCTCCTGACAGTGGTATTCATTTTGGTAATTTGACTAACCCAGAAACAATTCCTGCTGATGTTACGTTCGTAGATAATACAAATTATTCTACGAATTTAAGATATGGTGCTGTTTCTGCAAGAACTATAGAACATCTTATGAGTGCTCTTTATGCTTATGGCATTACAAATTTGTTAATTAAAATTGGCGCAGAAGTGCCAATTATGGATGGTTCTTCAATTGTCTTTTGTGAAGAAATTGAGAAGGCTCTAATTATAGAACAAAACAAATCAATCAATCATATAGTGATAGATAAGATTTACGAAATAGGCGAAACAAATTCAGATGATGGCTATATAAAGATTGAACCATCAGACAATTTAGAAATTACTTATAAATTGGATTATCCAAAACCCATAGGGATACAGAATTTCACATTTATTCAAAAAGATATTGATTCATATAAATCAGAAATTGCTCCAGCAAGAACATTTAATTTTGTTTCTGCTCTAGATTCCATTGAACAAATGGGCCTAGGAGAAGGGGGGCGTTGGGGAAACGTTGTTCTTGTAGATGATGAGAAAGTGGTAAATACTGAATTAAGATTTAGGGATGAATTTGTTAGACACAAGATTTTAGATTTACTAGGAGATTTCTCTTTGGCAGGAGCTCCAATTACAGGAAAAATTTATGCAGAAAAAAGTGGTCATAAAATGAATATAGAAATTACCAAGGTTCTTAAAAAAGAATTTTTTGTATAAAGAAAGTTATTGAAATGAACAATAAGAAGATTTCATATAAAGACAGCGGAGTGGACATCGATAGTGCAAATGAATTTACCAGTTCCATTTCTGATCTAATGAAAAAAAACTTTTCTGCAATTTCAAATTTGAAGAACAATGACCTTTCTAATTTCGCTGGATTATTCAAATTAGATTCTAAATATAAAAATCCTGTTCTAGTTTCCGGAACTGACGGTGTAGGTTCTAAGATTATATATGCCCATTCCTCTGGTGTTCACGGCACCATAGGGATAGATCTTGTCGCAATGTGTGTCAACGATCTTTTGACAACTGGAGCAGAACCCCTCTTTTTTCTAGATTATATTGCTACTGGAAAGATCAACAAATCCAATTTAGAAAAAGTCTTAGAAGGAATTATTACTGCATGCAATACCTCTGGTTGTGTTCTACTTGGTGGAGAAACTGCGGAAATGCCTGATCTTTATGCAGAAAATACTTATGATTTAGCAGGTTTTTCTGTTGGTGTGGTTGAAGAAGATGAAATTTTAGGCAAAGAAAAAGTTCAAAATGGAGATTTGCTAATAGGTCTTTTTTCTTCAGGTATTCATAGCAATGGATATACGTTAGTAAGAAAAGTATTGGAAGGTTTTGATTTATCAAAAAAATACACAGGTTTGGAAAAGACTCTGATTGATATACTTTTAGAGCCAACAAAGATTTATTCTAAAGAAATGAAAATTTTCAAAAATACTAATAGTATCCATGCATCTGCAAATATTACTGGTGGTGGTTTGCTCGAGAATGTTGCAAGGGTTTTGCCTGATGGATTACAGGCAAAAATAAACACTTCAAAATGGAATGTTCCACCTATATTCAATTTTCTGGAAAAAGAAGGTCCTGTTGATAAAAAAGAGATGTTTCGAACCTTTAATATGGGGATAGGAATGGTTCTAGTGCTTGATAAAATGAAGTATGAAAATTCTATTGATGAATTGAGCAAAAACAATATTCAACATGCAATAATTGGAGAAGTAACAGAAAAAGAACAGAGAAATGGGCAAGTTTTGATCAGTGGAATTAATGTATAATGTCTGAAATTAAAAATTGCAAATTAGCTGTTCTCGCCTCAGGAAATGGATCAAATCTACAAGCTTTAATAGATGCAAGTAAATTTTCATCTTATCCGGCTGAAATTTCTTTAGTTGTTTCTGACAATGAAAATGCCTATGCATTAAAGAGGGCTGAAGAAGCAGAAATTAAAACACTATTTTATAATTTCAAAGAAAAGAGTAATTATAAAAATTTATCGGATGAACTCAAAAATCAAAACATTGATTTAATTTGTTGTGCCGGTTTCATGAGAATTATTCCAGATTTTTTTGTAAAAGAATTTGCAGGTAAAATAGTTAATATACATCCGTCGTTACTACCATCTTTCCCAGGGTTGAATGCTCAAAAACAAGCTTTGGATTCAGGAGTTAGAATTAGTGGATGTACGGTACATTTTGTAGATGAAGGGGTCGATACCGGGTCAATCATAATGCAGGCAGCTGTTCCAATTCTTCCTGATGACAATCAAGATGCTCTAACACAAAGAATTCTGAAGTTTGAACACAGGATCTATCCAATGGCTGTAAAGTTAATAGCAGAAAATATGGTGTATTTGGATGATAGGACAACACATTATAATATAGATCTGAAATCTATTCCTGAAGGTTTTTTATTCCCAGGAATACAACTTAGGCTAGATGAGAAATGAAAATTGGATACACAGTATTAATTTTTGTTATTTTTATATCTGGTCTTAATTCAGAAGCTATTTCTAACGAGATGCCTTTAACAGAAATTATACTTAAAGTTCAAGATAGACTGAATCAAACGACATCAATTCGTTCAGAGTTTGAGCAAAAAAACTTTATAAAATCGCTCGGTGCTAGAACAACTTCTAGAGGTTTTTTGTATATCAAAAAACCAGAAAAAATAAAAATTCAATATATAAAACCACAAAAACAAGTATTTGTAAGCAATGAAAATTCGATATGGATTTATACTCCCAAATTCAAACAAGTTTTACATAGAAAGATTTCGATAACTAAACAAAATATAAATCCGATAATTTTCTTATCAAAGAAAATAAATTTATCTAAAGAATTTCAAATAAGTTTAGTCGATACTAAGATGAAAAATGTTAAGTTCTGGAAAAAAAGAAAACCTTTGATTATTAAGTTAACTCCAAAAAAATCTAACCAAAAGTTTTCAAAGATTGGAGTCAAATTCTTGAAAATACATATAGACTCATCTGATTACAAGATCCATGTATTTGAGTATACCGATAGTATGGATAATAACAGTAAATTTGAATTTCTGAATTTAGTAGAAAACGAAGATATCGAGGACAATGTTTTCGAATTTACAATTCCTGCAAACATTGATGTAATCCGTTATTGAATTTGATTTTTTAAAGAGGAATATTATGTTCGATTATTTATACAGTTTTGTAACAGATTCAAGCCAAACAATTTTTTGGGCACTTTTAGTATTGGGTGCTTTAGTTTTTATTCACGAATTAGGGCACCATCTTTTAGCTAAATATTTTGGTATAGGAGTAGAACGATTCTCTTTAGGTTTTGGTCCGAAAATATACGGAACGCAAAGAGGAGAAACTGAATATCGTATCTCACTAATACCACTTGGTGGATATGTTAAATTAATGGGAGAAAGTCCACCAGGCGATGGCGAACCTAATGAAGATAACATTCCACCCGAAAAAATGTTTTTTTCTAGGCCTGTATACCAAAGATTCTTGGTTGTTTTTGCTGGTCCTCTGTTTAATATTATCTTTGCAATAGTACTTAGTTGGGGATTGCATTTTTTTGGATTCCCTGTAGCTGGAACGAACATTGGCAGTGTGATGAAGGGTTCTCCTGCTGAAATCGCAAAATTACAAAAAAACGATGTCATTGTTGGTATTAACAAAAAAAGTATCTCGAAGTGGTCAGAATTAGTGAGAACTGTAGTGAAAAATCCTGAAAAAGAATTAGACATTACAGTAAGGCGTGGAAGAAAAATTCTAGAACTTAAGGTTACTCCGACATTGGTTTCACCAGATGGGACGAAGCTGCAAAGACCAATGATTGGAATTAGAAGTGGTCCCGGCTCTGTAATCATGAAATACGGTTTTATAGAATCATTTGGAAAAAGTATTACGCAGAATGTGACTATTGTTCAAATGACTGTGTATTCTCTTTATGGAATGATTACTCGTTCTATTCCTGCTGATATTGGTGGTCCAATACGTATCTCTGTAATGGCGAAAGAGCAGGCAAATCGAGGATTAAGTTATTTAGTATGGTTTACTATTCTATTAAGTGTAAATCTAGCTATATTAAATCTTCTTCCTATTCCTGTTTTAGATGGTGGCCATATTGTGTTTCTATTTCTAGAATTTATAAAAGGCAAACCTGTAAGCATAAAAACTAGAGAAGTATTATCTCAAATAGGTCTCTTTCTTCTAATTTCCTTGATGGTTTTTGCGACTTATAAAGACAGTGTGTATTACTTTTTTGGCGGAGAAAAAAAGCAAATTAAAGTATATAAAGAAAAAAAATAAAATTTTAGGAATGAATTATGTTTGAACCATTTAACGATAATGTTTTCCAAGGTGAAAAGACAGAAAGTTTCAGTCTGAATATGTTAGAAAATTCAGTTGATGCTCCTCCTAGCTGCATAGATTCAGATGGTTCTGGAATTAAGAGAAGAAAAACCACTGAAGTGAATGTTGGAAATATCGTGATTGGTGGAAATTCTCCAATTTCTGTGCAGTCAATGTGCAACACTTTCACGTATGATGTGAAGTCAACAGTAGATCAAATTCATTCACTGGAAGAAGCAGGTTGCGAAATTATAAGGCTTGCTGTTCCTGATGAAAAATCTGTTGCTGGTCTAAAAGAAATAAGAAAAGAAACCAAAACTCCTTTAGTAGCGGATATCCATTTTGATTATAGACTTGCAATCATGGCTGCTGAAGCCGGAGTAGACTGTCTTAGGATCAATCCTGGGAATATAAATGGAGAGGATAGAGTTACAGAAGTTGTTTCTGCAGCAAAAGATTACGGCCTGTCTATCCGTATTGGAGTCAATGCAGGTTCTTTGGAGAAACATCTCTTAGATAGGTTTGGGGGTGCAACTCCAGAAGCGATGGTAGAGAGTGGTTTGCGTCACATAGGTATGTTAGAAAAACGAAACTTTAATAATACAAAAATATCTCTAAAAGCCTCTGATGTAATGAAAACAGTTCAGGCCTATAGACTTATGGCACAAAAAGTTGATTATCCCTTTCATCTGGGCATTACAGAAAGTGGCAGTCTTGCAACTGGTAGCGTGAAGTCATCAGTAGGACTGGGTTTGCTTCTTTCAGAAGGTATTGGGGATACAATGAGAGTTTCCCTTGCAGCAGATCCAACTGAAGAGGTGAGAGTAGCATTCGAGATTTTGAAAAGTCTAAAGTTAAGACGCAAAGGAGTGAATGTTATAGCATGTCCTTCCTGCGGAAGAGTGCAAATTGATGTTGATAAATTAACTTCTGAAGTAGAGAAAGAACTAGCACACATCAAAGAACCTATCACAGTTGCGGTTATGGGTTGTGAGGTGAATGGTCCTGGAGAGGCTAGGGATGCAGATATCGGAGTTGCAGGTGGCCATAAAAGGGCTCTTATATTCTCCAAAGGTGAAAAAGATGGCTTAGTTGAATATTCAGATATCAAAAATGTTCTTGTAGAAAAAGTAGAGGCTTTAGCAAAAAAATATAATTTAGAAAATCAAAAACAGGAAAGTTAAAAACAATGCGATTTAGTCTTGGCTTTTTTCCAACTCTTAGAGACGCTCCTTCTGATGCTGAAATTGAAAGTCATAAATTGATGATTAGGGCTGGTTTGATAAGAAGAGTCTCTTCCGGCATTTATACACTTTTACCTCTCGGACTGAGAGTTCATAAAAAAGTAGAAGATATTTGCCGCAGAGAATTGGGTATATCTAACGCGCAAGAGTTGCTTATGCCTACATTGAATCCTGCAGAATTGTGGCAGAAGACAGGTAGATGGGATGTGTACGGTAAAGAACTCATGCGAGTTAAAGATAGACACGATAGGGAATTTTGTCTGGGACCTACTCATGAAGAAGTAATTACAAATCTTGTTGCGAATGAAGTGAGAAGTTATAGAGATCTGCCCTTGAATCTTTTCCAAATTCAAACGAAATTCAGGGATGAAATAAGGCCAAGGTTTGGAGTTATGAGAGGACGAGAATTCGTGATGAAGGATGGCTATAGCTTTGATGTGGATGATGAAAATGCATCAAAAAGTTACGAAAATATGGTTGCAGCATATGAACGTATTTTTAAAGGTTGTGGATTGAGTTTTTCTGCTGTTGAAGCTGATTCAGGAGCGATAGGGGGAAGTTTCTCCCATGAGTTTATGGTATTAGCAAATTCTGGAGAAGAAGAAATTTCTAACTGCGAATCTTGTGGATATACTTCTAATGTAGAAAAAACCCCCGTAAAATTAACTTACAACGATGAATCTTCTAACGGGGATGTAGAAAAAGTACATACTCCTAATGCTCATACTGTAGAAGAGATTTCCGAATTATTAAAAGTCCCAAATTCGAATGTTCTGAAAACATTAATCTATAAGGGTCAAAAGAATAATTATGCAGTTCTTATTCCAGGAGACAGAAAATTAAACGAAGTAAAACTTGGAAATATTACAAATGAAACAGGGTTAGTGCTTGCGTCGGCAACCTTAGTTAAGGAACTGACAAAGGCGGAAGTGGGATTTGCTGGACCGATTGGATTAGAAAATGTTTCCGTCATAGCAGATAATTCTATTAAAGGCAGAAAAAATTTAATAGCAGGGGCTAATGAAACTGATTATCATCATATAAATGTTAAAGAAGGAAGTGACTTTGAATGTGAGGCTTTTGCAGATTTGCTTATTGCAGAAGATGGAGATGAATGTCCTTCTTGCAATGCACCGCTTTCCCATCAGAGAGGAATAGAAGTAGGTCATGTTTTTAAGCTAGGGACGAAATATTCTGATAGCTTAGATGCCACTTACTTAGATGAAAATGGAGAAACGAAGACTATTGTGATGGGCTGTTATGGAATAGGTATAGGCAGAACTGTTGCTGCTGCTATTGAGCAAAATCATGATGAGAATGGAATTGTATGGCCTCTTCCATTAGCTCCATATTCTGTAGATATTATTCCAATGAATATGGATGATCCAGATTGTGTGGAAATAGCAGAAAAGATTTATGATGAACTAGTACATAAGTTCAATATAGAATGTGTCTTAGATGATAGAAATGAAAGACCGGGCGTTAAATTTAATGACTCTGATCTAATTGGTTTTCCTTTTAAAGTTATTATCGGAAAAAAAGGGTTAATCGAGAAGAAAGTTGAAGTAAAATCTAGAAAAACTGGAAAAGTAGAGTTTGTTGATTTTGACAATGCATGTCAATTTATTGCAGATTTAGTAAGCAGCAAAGTTTCATTGTAATTTAACAAATGCAATGAATTGTTAAGTTTTTATTAATCTGGTATTAATTAGTCTAGTTTTACTAGAAAATATCTGTTGCAAAGTATCCAAGAGGTATCAAACAACATGCGTAGAGAAATCGAAATAGTAATTTTAGCTTTTTTTGGTTATATGTCTTACTTAATTGGTATGAAAATGGATTACGTTGGCTATGAGTTTTTCTTTTATATTCTTGCAGCCATCTTCTTTTTCTCTATTTTCAGACCAAAAGTTTCTCCTTAGTTCTTTATGGCGATGTAGCTCAGTTGGTTAGAGCACACGGCTCATATCCGTGCGGTCGCTGGTTCGAGTCCAGCCATCGCCACCATATACCCACTTTTTGCAGGAACAGGCTACTTAGGGCGTGTTCCTGCGACTTGTAGAAAACAGCTAAAACTGCCCCCTCCTATTTATGCCGGCGGTGGATCTTCTGCAATAACTGCATCGGCAAATGTATTGTCGATGCAATCCTCGAATTCTGATCGGTGACTGATGAGGCCACCAGATATCAAGGAATCTTGTAATCGTTCGAAGCCTTCTCGGGGTAGAAGTGGATTTTTCCCCCAAACGCCGAGTTCGATGTAACGCTTTGCCGCCGCTGCGAGTATTTCCGAATGGATGTCAGGAAAAAATTCTGCCACAGCAGAAGCAATTTCAAAGGCTGGAACGCTGTGAAGCCATTTTTGACATCGATAAATTGCCCGGGTCATCCGGTGCAGATCGTCAGCACGGCTTTTTATTATCTCCTTCGTAGCGTAAAGCGATGTATATGAACAGTATCCACGGGTTGCTTGGGCATACCAAATATGCCCCGCATTTTCGGTTAAGATTTGTTCGGCAAAAGGTTGAAACAATTGCACGACATCTGCATCACCCGATTCTAAAGCTGCCAGATTCTCAGGCATAGTCCTATCTCCAACCCGATTGAGATTAACGGGATCAATACTGGCACGACGAAGGTCCTCTTGCAGGCACATCCAAGGGGTAGGGACTTCGGAAACGCTGGCAAAGCGA
>DFQF01000017.1 GCA_002377645.1 Nitrospinaceae bacterium UBA3496
CTTTTTCAGGATTAGAGAGTCCTTTGACTCCACATTCAAAAATCTCTTCAAAGGCTTCACTGCTATCCAAGTCATATTGCCCTCCTAGAAAGTAATTTAGCTGGTTGTTTTTTGACAAAAGCTCTCCAATAATTTTTCCCTCTAATGAACTTTTATCAAATTTCCCTTCACAGAGAACTACAACCTCAAATGAGCTTATTGATTCTTTTAGACCTGTTTTTTCTATAAAGTAATCAGCACCAGATACAATTTTGCAACCAAGAATTTCGGATAAAGCTAAGCTCAACCCTCCGGCAGCGCCAGTTCCTTCTTTATAGGGATTAATATCTACTCGAAGCTCATTTGAAACTAAAGAAATAATCCTTTCTAGCTGGGTGGTCGCTTCTTCTATCTGGTTATTAGAAAGCCCCTTTTGTGGACCAAAAACTTCAATAGCCGAATTTTTTCCAAGTAGAGGGATAGATGTATCTATAAGTATTCTTTTCTCTATTTCTTTAAAATCTTTACCTATCTTGATAGATGAAATTTTTTCAAAGTCTCTCGGGAGGGGGTTTTCAATTAGATTTCCTTTTTGATAAAATTCAATACCTAGTTTACTCATTAAACCAATACCTCCATCTATTGTTCTGGATCCTCCTAAACCAACTATGTCAACATGATTAACTACACCAGATAGGCATGAAGTATTGAGATCCATAGAGCTGATAGAGGTATTATTAATTCCAATAAGTTGAGAAGATTCAAAAAAAATATCATTATCGATACGTAGCAATTCAACTTCTACAGGTTCTCCACTCAGATCTTCTAAATTAATTGAGTCAGTAGTCTTGAACCCATAATGTTTTAGTATTTCTGTTGAAGACTCTCCGCCATCTGTAACTGGGAAATACATAGCTTCTATAGAATTCTTTTCAAATTCCTTTTTAATTATGTTCAAAACCTCAATAGAAGAGAGTGTTCCTGAGAATTTATCACTACAAACTGCAATTTTCATATTAAAACTATATATATTTTGATAAAATAATGCTAGTTTATGAGCTTTAGTATTAAAGAAACAGTAATTGTTACATCTTTTGATGAAAATTACTTCAATTATGCGTGTGTTCCAATAAAGACACTAGGACAAAACTATTCTGGTAAGGAAAAATTACATGTTAGATGCTTAGTCCCTAAATCCCTGCTTGAACAACAAGAAAAATTTATAAATATAGTTAATGAAGATGCATTGGATATAAAATTTGTTTGCTCTAATAGTTACCTGTCTCTAGTAGAAGAAGACCTTGCTTATGAATCTAAATACATAACAAAAAACATGAGCCATAGATTATTTATTGGGAGCACTTTTCAGGATTATAAAAAAGCAATCTATATAGATCCAGACACCTTAGTGCTTAGGGATATAGAACCTCTTCTAAACTACCCACTTACAGATAAATTCCTTGCAGTCGTTGAGTATACAGGGATGTCCAAGAAGACTTTTGGAAACCCTGATTATCCATATTTTAATAGTGGAGTATTTATTGCTGATTTAGATTTTTGGAGAAATGAAAATCTAGAATCAAAGTTTGTTACCTGGCTTAAAGACAATGGACCAACTGATTGCCCAGAGCAAGATGCGATGAATGAAGTCCTTAGGGGGAATTGGTCTCCTTTACCACTCACCTTTAACTTACTCGCCTTTAAATTGCTAGAAGATACAACACTTCAGCAAAATTATGACGACCCTTTAGTAGTTCATTTTGTTGGAGATTTGAAACCTTGGGGGGAAGTAAAAATTCCTATTTGGACAGATAAATGGAAAGATGTATTCAATAAATTAAATATTATTTCATAGATAAACCATCTCATACTATTATGAGCTTTAGGTAATAAGCCTGTTACCTAAAAAAAGAGTCCGGGAAACTGGACTCTTTTTTATTTCAATTTTTTTGTAAAGTTAACAAGATCATGCATAGCTCGTACAATATTTTCAGGATTCCTATAATATTTCTTTGTTAATATTCTTCTTGAGCTAACAGATGTGTCGGTAATTTTTAGTCTTCGTAGTCTTTTCTTTTCTCCCTCTACAAGGTCCATGTTTCTCTCAAGAAATAGATCTGTTAAATGGTCATCATCACCTTCAAACTTCCCTCTCCAATTTATCTTCAACCCCATATCGAGACTATTTGGAAAATAAACATCAAAAGAAATATAGGTTGTTGAAGATTTTCCGTGGCTTTGTGTATACACTCTTATCTCACATTTATACCCATCTATTACTCCTGATATCTCTTTTGGTTTCCACCATTTTGTTTCCTCTTCATAGCGGAAGCCTAATTCTTCAGAGGCCTTTGATAACGCTTCCTTAGTTTCGCGCATTACATTTTTCACCCACTTTATAATCATGTATATAAAAAAGATTGAAATTAGAGGTAGTAGCATTCGTATCATCAATCGTTCTCCTCTCTTAAGTTTTCAGGTACTTCGTAGTCGTTTTCTACGAGACATTCTCTTACAAGTTCTCTTAGGTTCTGTGCAGTAATTACACCATTAAAAACAAGGGGTTGAAGTAAAGTTCGAAGTGCAGTTTCACTTGATGGGTCACCAACATCTAGGTTTTTCCCTCTTAAACATTGTGCTACCTCCAACTCGGCATCTAGTATCGCAGCTTGCTGTTCAGGATCGACTGTGTCCCTAGCATTAAGAGGGATATCATTCTCATCAGCACATTGTTCTATTACTCCATATATTTCTCTCTGTTGTTCGGGGGTTTTATTTGCAAACAAAGGAGTAACTAATTTTCTTAATTCACCTGGACTACTAGGGTCTGCTATGTTATACCCATTATCTCTCATGCATTGAGCTAATATTAATTCCACATCAGACCAGACAAGTTCCTCTTCTGCGAACGTAGTAGTGGTTGACTCCGTATCTTCTAAAGAAAGAACCTTTGTCTCCTCTGCGCTCCCATTTGAACACATGGTGAGAACCAATAATATACTAATTACAGAGCTGGCTGATAACTTCATTATTTCATTAAACCATAAGCAGTGAATCAATATATACTAAATATTTATGGATACAGGGATTATCATAGGATTCTTTAAAAAATTTAGTTTCTTTAGACTAGTCTGGACGGGGATTATTCTACGAATATTTGTTTGGATAGCGGAT
The DNA here is from genome assembly GCA_002377645.1 of Nitrospinaceae bacterium UBA3496. Classification (GTDB taxonomy): domain Bacteria; phylum UBA8248; class UBA8248; order UBA8248; family UBA8248; genus UBA3496. Next base: position 3,154 of record DFQF01000017.1, read on the forward strand.
GCTGTCTTTGATCTAGGCATTCAGGGTATACCAAATTTCAATTACTACATTTTTGCTATAGCACTAGGTTATACCATTCTTTGGATGTTTAATAAAAGCTATATAGAGGAAGATGAAGACATCTAAAGATTCTGAAGAATAACAGTTGTTATCTGCCATACAATAACAAAAATAATTACAGCAACACGTTTTGAAACCCTTTTTCCTTTAAGCCACTCCATAATTAAATTTTAGTTAGTGATACAAGATTCTGTCATGCCTTAGAAGTATTATTATTTTAGAGGAGATTATGAATAAAAAAAACAAGGGGAAAATGAATAGAACTCTTGAAGTACAAGAAAAAGAAATTTCTTCCTTAGAAAATAGCTTTCTACATCCAGGAAAGAAGGGGGATATAAAGAATAAAATAGGTCTAGGGTCCTATGTAGATTTTTTGGATGACATTAAAGACAATTCAGTAGACCTGCTCTTCCTCGATCCTCCTTATAATTTAAGTAAAAATTTTAACGGGTTTGAATTCAAGAAGTCCTCGGTTGAAGAATATACGGAATATTTAGACGAAATACTAGAAAATATAAACCCTAAGTTAAGCAACAATTCAACAATATACATATGCGGTGATTGGAAAACTTCTATTTCTATATTCAATTCAGCATCAAAAATCTTTCATGTCAGAAACAGAATTACCTGGGAGAGAGAGAAAGGAAGAGGGGCAAAATCTAATTGGAAAAATTGTTCTGAAGATATATGGTTCTGCACTAAATCAAATGACTATACATTCAATGTAGACGAAGTAAAGCAAAGAAGAAATGTAATTGCTCCTTACAGGAACCAGGATGGTACAACTAGAGATTGGTCTGAAACAAAGGAAGGAAACTTCCGTGACAGCTTTCCCTCAAATTTATGGAAAGATATCACTATCCCTTTTTGGTCAATGCCTGAAAACACTATTCACCCTACACAAAAAAGTGAAAAGTTAGTAGCAAAATTAATCCTTGCCAGTACAAATAAAAATGATTTTGTATTTGATCCTTTCCTAGGTAGTGGGACTACAAATGTTGTTGCAAAAAAACTAAACAGAAATTTTTTTGGTACAGAAATAAATAAAGAATACTGCCTTTATGCACAGAAAAGATTGGAACTAGCAGAGTCAGCAAAAGATATACAGGGTTATCATGATGGGGTTTTTTGGGATCGAAATACTTTAAGTGCTCAAAAAAAGAACAACTAGTTATTTAGAGAGTTTCATAGAAGAATAAACTTTACTTTTTCTTATTACCTCAATATTTATTCCTCTTCTGTTTTCATAAATATTATTACCTTTGACTTTGTTGTTGAACTGGATATGTCCCAGTGATCCACGACCAGACCAATGGTGTTGAACCAGTGAATTATTTATAACATATTCTTCAAATGGACTGAACAAACATGTTGAAATTTCTTTATTTTCTGGATTATACTCAACTAACTGAAACAAAAATCTGCTCCCCTCAGCAATAGTTTCAACTAATTTGTTTATATCAACTGCTTTAGGGCTAGATTTTTTATTAAGATTCTTTGTTTTGTAGTCAATTTTAATTTTTCCATATACAGATTCATAAATTGTATCTTCAATTCCATGAGTATTCCCAGACCCAGTAATTAACTGTTCTATAGTATTTCCTTGGAGATTAACATTGTCTACTGTTTCAAAAACTTCAATTATCTCTTTAGATAAATTAAGAATTTTCTTCCGGTCGGTGTCTTCTATAATAGAGAATTCTTTACTGGTAAGAAGTTTGTTTTCGGTTTTAATATATTTTTCAAAATCCTTTAACGAAACAGATATTTTTTTGCCTGTTGATACAGATGCTTTTATGTCGTGAGTCTCTCTAACAATTCGCTCAATATTTTCTTTTTTGTTTTCCAACAGATGCATTGAAAATAACTTATCGAAATTTTCCTTACTGTTTTCCAACCC
>DFQF01000028.1:0-48025 GCA_002377645.1 Nitrospinaceae bacterium UBA3496
TATACCCCGTAGAGGGAATCAAGGTATGAATTTTCTCTCCCGCTCTTACTTTTTTTGAAAAAATTTCCTTTTCTTGACCTTTCTCTAATAGAACAATTCGAATTCTACGTTCAAACGAACCTGATGGCACCGTATATCTTAAAACACTAAAATTACCTGCAATCTGGTCCAAACCTCTAGCTACTTTAACATGTACGCTATGACCTGCCAGAACTTTTTTCCCAGACAGAGGGACCTGAGAAATAATATAGCCTCTAGGAATACCTTGAGTATCTACATATTTCACTCTCCCAACTGTTAAACCTAACTTACGTACGATATCTAATCCAGAATTTACTGAAGTCCCAACTATTCTTGGCATGGAGTAAGCTCTTTCTCTTGAACCTTGACTTACAATCAAAACAACACCCTCTCCTCTTCTTACCTTAGTCTTAGGACTTGGCCATATTCCCATAACCTGAGAAAAAGAGACATCAGAATTATAAACTCTTCCTAAATACTTAACTCGTAATCCGTTCAAACGAACTAAAGTTTCTGCCCTGTTAACATTTTCACCAACAACCTTTGGAACTTCAACATCACGAGAACCAAGACTGATAATTAGACCTACATTTCTGCCCTTTCTTATTCTCCTTCCACCAGTAGGTATTTGTTCAATGACATGATTCCTAGGAATAGAATCACTGAAGGAGTGTTTCTTTACTGTCACTGGAATATCAAGACTACCATACTTCTCCAACACTCTACCTACATCCATACCAACTACATTTGGGAGATAAACCGAACCTCCAGTTCTAAAAAGATAAAGCCCAAAAATACCTCCCACGACAATTGTAAACATTATCAAAACAAAACATATGAAATACTTTAAAACCGTCTTAATCTCAATTGTCATCATTTTCTTCTTTTCCACCTCATAGCATAAAAACCATCTATATTTCCATCCTCTGGTTTTATCTGCAAAGAACCATCTGTTTGAATAAATTGCATTGCACTATCAGGAAAATTTGATTTATCTACATTTACAAAAAATTCTTTAGATGTAAATGCAGATGTTACTAAATCCGTTTCTTCTGGTTCGTTACTGCAAACAGAATACACTAAAACGCCACCTGGTCTAACAGATTTAGAAACTGCATCAAGAAGATGTTTTTGTCGTTTGGAAAAATCTTTTAATTTATTTCTTTCCAAACGCCATCTTGCATCAGGATGTCGTCTTAGCACGCCTAAAGAAGAACAAGGAGCATCTAATAAAACTAGATCAAAAACATCATTGAAAATTTCATCCAGCACATCTGCTATCAAAATATTGACTTTAGCATTCATTCTAAAGCAATTAATCTTTAATCTATCAATTCTACTAACAGAAAAATCAGAAGCCAAAACGTTCCCATTTTCTCCTAATGAAAGATAAAGACCTACTGTCTTACCTCCAGGGGCAGCACAACTATCCCAAATGAGATTGCCAGATTTTGGATTTGCATAACGCGTAACCAAGCTTGAAGCCTCATCTAGTATCCAAAAAGCTCCTTCCCTAAACAAATCGTTATCCGTTAGAGAGTTATTTCTTACATTTGGAGAAGTAGCTAAATGCAAACAATCAGGATCAAACAATCCTGGGGTAAGATTGTAACCCATGCTTACTAATCTATCCGACAAATCTTCTACGCTTCCCCATTTTAGATTCACTCTCAAAACAACATTAGGAATCTGATTATTACTTTGGCAACGATTTTTAGCCAGTTCAGGACCTAATTCTTTTGTCCATTTTCTTGTTAACCATTTTGGATGTGATTCCCAAATTGATAAATCTTTAATTATTTCTTCTGATGGAAAAGGTTTAGAGTTTGATATTTTTCTTAAAACAGCATTCACTAAACCTTTTGCCCAGATGTCTTTTGTATTTTTCAGTAAATCTACTGAAGTATTTATTGCACTATAATTTGGAATTCTATCCAGAAAAATTAACTGATACACTCCTATTCGAAGAGCCTGTTTAATTTGATGGCTTAATCTATCAATTGGTTTATTTAAAAAAATCTCATATGTCCAATCTAAACGATTTCTCCAACGTAAAACTCCATAAATAATCTCACGCAAAAGTGTTTTATCTCTATTATCAAGATCATGTGGACAGAATTTTTTGAAAAGGTCAGTTGTATGTTGCGGATTGTTTTCAAAATAATTTAATGCTTTAAATGCTATTTCTCTAATATCTACACTTTCCTTATTTTTTTTAATTTTAGACAAAATCATCTTCTTAATTTTAAAATACCTAGATATTTACAAATATACTTCCATTTACTATTGGAAATCCTTTCAAAAAATCTTCCGCATCTAGAACCTTCTTTCCTGATAATTGTACTTTTAATAACAACAAATCACCTTTTCCTGTTCTTACTCTTAAACCAACTCCTAATTTACATTTCGCTAGGCCTAAAAATGTTCCGGGTCTCGCAAGAACTTTACTTTCAGATTCAATAACAAATGCATCCCAGATTCTTACTCTATACTTACCTTCTGACAAATAACTTTCTGCTACTGGCCAAGATTTAAAAGCTCTAATTTTACGTTCAATATCTACAGCACTCTTTTGCCAATCTATCTTTGCTTCATCTTTATGTATTTTTTCTGCAAAAGTTACTTTCGATTCATCTTGTTCTTTCTCTTTCAACTCAATACTAGATATCTTTTCTATAGTATCTTTTAACAGAATAGCTCCAATAGTTGACATTCTCTCATATAAAGAATCAGCAGTTTCTCTTTCATGAATAGAAATTTTCTTTTCTGCTAAAATTGGACCTGCATCCATCTCTGGAATTAATCGTATAATAGATACACCCGTTTCTTTGTCCCCATGGAGAATAGCTCGTTGTATTGGTGCAGCTCCTCTCCAACGTGGCAACAATGATCCATGGAGATTTATAGTTCCTTTTTTGGGGATCCCAAGGAACTTCTTACTCAATATCTGTCCATATGCTACTACTACACAAAGATCGGGCTCTAAATCTGATATGTCCTTTGAAGTGATTCTTTCTGGTTGTTTTACTTCTAGTCCCAGACAATTGGATGTTTCCTTGACTGGAGAAATATGTAGTTTCCTACCTCTACCCGATTTTCTGTCAGGTTGACAAAACACCCTTACTAGTTCTCCAGAAGATTTTTGCAATGCCTCCAATGATGGAACTGCAAAATCGGGAGTTCCAAGAAAAACTATTCTCATAATCATGAATTCCTTTGAGAATTTGGAAAACTACCAAAATCAGTGAAGTGTTTTTCTTCTACGTGAGTTTATTAAAAAATGCAATTCTGAGGAGTCAAAAGTTACTTATATACGGCAGGGAGAAAAAAAGCTAGCTATACAAAACTTCAAAAATTAAAATCCGTTTGAGTATATAAATTTTTAAGATAAATTGCTCAAACGGATTTTAACCTTACTATTTAGGTACAGAAGTACTCTTACTCGCTGTATTTTCATTTTTCTCTATTACTGATTCAGTTTCTTCTGTAGAATTATTTCTTACAATTCCCATACTCGTCCTGACTCTAGATTCTACTTCCTTTAAAATATCTGCATTCTCCAAGAAATAACTCTTTACGTTTTCTCTACCTTGTCCAATACGTTCTCCATTAAAAGAATACCATGCACCAGATTTTTCTACGATTTTATTTTCAACTGCTAAATCAAGCACATCTCCCTCTTTCGAAATTCCTTTTCCAAACATAATATCAAATTCAGCAGTTTTAAATGGCGGAGATAACTTATTCTTTACTACTCTGACTCTGGTCCTATTTCCAACATTATCCTCTCCATTTTTAATTGTAGCAATTCTTCGCACATCCAATCTAACCGAAGAATAAAACTTGAGAGCATTACCTCCAGTCGTAGTCTCAGGATTCCCAAACATTACTCCTATCTTCATTCTAATTTGATTGATAAAGATAAAACATGTTTTACTCCGATGTACTACACCCGTAAGCTTCCTTAGAGCTTGACTCATTAAACGTGCTTGCAATCCCACATGATGGTCTCCCATGTCTCCTTCTAGTTCAGCTTTTGGTACAAGAGCAGCTACTGAATCTATTACAACAACATCTAGAGAACCGCTACTAGTCAAAATTTCAGCTATTTCGAGTGCCTGCTCTCCTGTATCTGGTTGAGAAAGAATCAAACCATCAGTATGTACACCAAGAGCTTTCGCATAAACAGGGTCTAAGGCATGTTCAGCATCTATAAAAGCAGCAGTACCACCTCGTTCTTGAACTTCCGCAATTATTTGCAACGCTATTGTCGTCTTTCCAGATGACTCTGGACCATAAATTTCAACAATTCTACCTCTAGGGACACCACCTGTACCCAACGCAGAATCTAATGAAACGGAACCAGTACTGATAGTAGGAATTCTTTCTAACGCCGGGCCTTCGCCCAATCGCATGATCGACCCTTTCCCAAATTGTTGGTTAATTTGCGAAAATGCAATATCTAAGGCTTTATTCTGATTTCCATTATTTAACTCTTTTTTTGAACTGCCATTTTTAGAACTCACGAAACTCACTCCTCACAAATAATATTTACGGGCTTTTTAATTATACATTGATCTAAATTTTCATCCAAACTAAAAATCATTACAGTAAATATAACATTACTTTCGTATTTTATACGCCATAACTACAACGAAAGTCAAGCAAATATTTAAAAGAAAAAATAATTGACTTTCGTATTTTTTTCGTATAAAACAAGTTTTTTATATTCTCAGAGATTATAATGAACATAAATTCATACGGAAAAATATCGTCTTTTAGTATTAAAAAAAATGTAATAATTCCTCTCTACGATGATCGTATTTCAGCTGGCTTCCCTTCACCTGCAGAAGATCATTTAGAAAAAAATTTAGATCTAAATGAATACTTGATTAAGAATCCAAATTCTACCTTTTTCGTACGTGTACAAGGAGAATCAATGCTTGGATCAGGAATAAACTCGGATGACATATTAATTGTTGATCGATCGTTAGAAGCATCTAACGGAAAAATAATTATCGCTGTCTTATACGGAGAATTAACTGTTAAACGCCTCCGATTTTCAAAAAATGAAATGTGGCTTGATGCAGATAATGAAAAATTTGACCCGATTAAAGTTACAGAAGAGATGAACTTTCATATTTGGGGTATAGCAACAAATGTTATTCACAAATTATAAAAAAACGACAAATCCCGATATGTGGTTTGCACTTGTGGACTGTAACAACTTCTATGCATCTTGCGAGAGAATATTTACTCCGAATCTAGAGCATAAGCCAATTGTTGTACTATCAAATAATGATGGCTGTATCATTGCTAGATCGCAAGAATCAAAATCAATTGGGATTAAAATGGGAATCCCTTTATATAAGGCAAAGGAAATTATAGAAAATTTTAATGTCCATGTATTTTCATCAAATTATACTCTCTATGGTGATATCTCTCAGAGGATAATGAACAGTCTTTTTAAATTTACTCCGCATGTAGAAGTTTATTCAATTGACGAGGCATTCTTAGATATATCAAAAGAGGATAAAAATCTGCTCAAATATGGAACTGAAATAAGAACGAAAATTAAACAATGGATTGGGATCCCAGTTTCAGTAGGTATAGGGAAAACAAAAACTCTTGCAAAATTAGCAAACGAATTTGTCAAAAAGGGGATATCTTCAAACGGAGTGTACGTCATACATAACTTAGATAATGAGAAAGTACCCTTAGAAAAAATAGAATTAGAAGATATATGGGGGATCGGAAAAAGGGTAGGTCGAAAAATTAGAAGCATGAACATAAAAACTATTTCAGAACTAATGAGTTTAAATCAAGAAAAAATAAGCAGAAAATTTAACATCAATATTCAAAGAACTATATTCGAATTACACGGAATCCAATGCATAAATCTTGAAAACGTTCCCAAGAAAAAGAAAAGTATCTGTGTATCAAGATCCTTTAAGAAACAAATTTCATGTATAAAGAAAATAGAAGAAGCACTAACAAATTACATAACAACTGCGGCAGAAAAATTAAGAAAGAACCGTTTATTAGCTACAACAATGATAGTTTTCCTACACACAAATCCCTTTAGAAGATCAGTTACTCAACACCACGAAAGTATAACTTATCATTTTTCTAATCCATCAAATGATACGAGATTCTTTATTCGAACATCTTTTTCAATACTCAAAAAGATGTTCAAAGACAAAATCCTATATCACAAGGCAGGTATAATATTACAAGATTTAATTCCGGAGGATGAATATCAACAAGAATTATTTCCTGAAGAAGAACGAGATAAGTCAACAAAATTAATGAGCGCAATTGACGAATTAAATCATAAGATGGGAAGAGGAACACTAATATATGCAAGCGAAGGCATAAAAAAAAATTGGGTAAGTAAATCGTTCAAGAAATCTAATGCTTATACAACCCAATGGGATCAGATTCCGATTGTAAAAGCTTATTAGAAAACTGTTTTACTTTTTAACTTAAAAATTCAAGAAGCATCTTTAATGCGGCCTGAACTGTTTTACTTTTAACCTCAGAACGATTACCTGTAAATTCATGAAGACAACAAGAAGTAGATGAGGACGAGCAAACGGCCATAAAAACTGTTCCTATAGGTTTATCAATAGACCCGCCTGTAGGACCAGCGATACCAGTAACTGACAATGCAACTTCAACTCCGGAAGTAGAAAGAGCTCCTTCTGCCATCAGTCGAGCGCAGGATTCACTCACCGCACCATGCTCCCTTAAAACTTCTTCTGGAACTCCTAACATTTCTACTTTTGCTTCATTACTATAAGTGACATAACTTCTATCAAAATATGCAGAGCTTCCTGGAACATCTGTAATCGTACTAGCTATCAAACCCGCTGTACAACTTTCCGCTGTAACGAGCCTCCACCCACGAGAAATCAAAATAGAAGCTACTTTGACTTCAAATCTTTCTGTCATCACATTCTCCTACCAAAGGACTAAAATAAAATTAAAGACCTCAAAAAAAACAGCGCAAAAAAACCAATCAAACCTGCAAACAAGTCATCTAAAAAAATACCCCATCCCCGAGGAAAAGTCTCAAGATATTTTATAGGAGGAGGTTTTAAAATATCTAAAAACCTAAAAATCAAAAAACCAAAAACTAAACTTTGAATAGTTATACCAGAACCTAACAAACATAAAATCTGCCCACAAAACTCATCTATCACAATCTCTTGAGGATCTGATACTCCTCTCTTGTTTTCATAAATACCAGAGAAATAAATTCCGAAAGGAATTGCTATCAATAAAATAAATACAGACCCATACTGAATGTATTGCTCTATTACGACATAACATAAAATGCCAGCTAGAGAACCAATCGTCCCTGGGGAAAAAGGAATAAAACCAATACCAAAAACCGTACAAAAAACAGTTTGAGAAAATCCTATTCTAGAATCAAGAGAAAAGCGATTTTTGGCTTTCATAAACTTTATCCATAGATTTAAAAATTCTTTTTCTTTATAAATTTATCTGCCAATTCACTTGCCCAACGATCAGCCTGCAACACATCATCAATATCGTGAACGTCTAATACTTCATGTTTATCTAAAACACGAATAATAACATTGGAAATATCTAAAAAATTAATTTCTCCTCTGATAAAAGCGTCAACTGCAACCTGATTCGAAGCATTTAGAACTGCAGGTGCAGTTCCGCCGACTTTCATTGCCTCTTTAGCATACTTAAGACAAGGAAAGAGATCTTCTTTAGGATTCTCAAAGGTTAATTTTCCTAAATCAGCAAGATTAAGTGATTTAATATTATTTCTAACTCTTTCTGATGGACTTATTGCTTGTGCAATTGAAAAACGCATGTCTGGTACGCTCATCTGTGCGATAACACTACCATCTACAAATTCAACTAAAGCATGCACAATACTTTGAGGATGAATAATCACATCTATGAAAGAAGGTTCTAAGCCGAAGAGCCACCTAGCTTCTATGAGTTCGAAACCTTTATTCATTAAAGTAGCAGAATCGACACTGATTTTTGCCCCCATATCCCAGTTAGGGTGAGAAAGAGCTTGTTTAAGTGTTACATTCTCAAGGGAAATTTTATCGAATTCTCTAAATGGCCCACCAGACGCAGTTAAAATGATTTTTTGAACTTCCCTGATTTCATGCCCAGCAAGAATTTGTGCAATACCTGCATGCTCACTATCTACAGGCAATAAAGGAACATCGAGTGATTCAGAAAGAGTCATAACCAAATCCCCGGCCATCACAAGTACTTCCTTATTCGCTATTGCAATCGCTGTCCCCGACTTAATCGCATCAATCGTTGGAATAAGACCAATTGATCCGACAAGCGCAGACAGAACAACATCTACGTCCGGATTTTTTGCAATCTCACGAAGACCTTCATCTCCACACAAAATTCTGACATTTGAGGGAACAACAGATTTTAAATGAGGAACATCCTTTCGATCAGAAATTGAAATAAAAGATGGGGAAAATTCAATAGCTTGTTTTGCTAACTCTTTCCAGTTTTTTCCGGCTGCAAGTGCTATAATTTGAAACTTATCTTTATTTTCTCGAATAACACGAATCGCATTCTTCCCTATACTTCCAGTAGAACCAAGTATAGAAATTCTTTTACGACTCATAATATTTTCCTTATAAATTATTAATCATAATATTTTCAAGAAAATGTAAAGAATTGGAACAGCGAAAAGAAAGCTATCGAGCCTATCAAAAAAACCACCGTGTCCTGGAATAAGATTAGAGGAATCTTTCACTTTAACATTTCTCTTAAATGCAGATTCACACAAATCTCCAAACTGTCCAAAGATAGAAAGAATAAGAGAAATAAAAAAAATATAAGTTAAATCAAATCTATATAAAGGTAAAAATTTAAAAAGTAAAATTCCTGATATGACTCCCCCTATTAATCCTGCTATTGAACCTTCAACAGTCTTATTCGGACTAATACTAGGCAACAGTTTAGTCTTCCCAATATTTTTTCCAACCAAATATGCGAAAATATCATTGCTCCAAGTAATAATTAAAAGAGAAATAATTAACAATCTTCCAAATTCCATTTTTTCAATAAAAATAATTACAATACCTGGCAGAGCTATCCAAACCACACCAAGCAAAACTCCACCTAATGACAGAAATCCTGAAACTATAGAATCAGAAAAGAATAATTTAAAAAAGGTTTGTAAAGATAAATAAATCAAGAGTAGATACCAGGAGTAACTAGTATAACAAAAGAAAAAGATAAGCAGGGTTACATCTAAGGTTATATCCCATGAAAAAATATTAGGAAATATTTTTTTAGAGAGTTTATTGTATTCATAAGATATTATTGAACACATAAAGAACACAAACAGAGCAAAAAACCAACTGGGAGAAAGAAGAACAATAGGAATAGTAAAAGAAATTAAGAGAAGAGCACTTACAGTACGCACCAAAACGTTAAACCTTCTTTGACAGTAGTTGTTCTTCAGTTAGACCAAATTTACGAATACGTTTTTGGAAAGCAAGAATAGCTTTTTGAAATTCTAAATCACTAAAATCAGGCCAACTCAAATCGGTGAAAAACAGCTCTGCATATGCAACTTGCCAAAGCATATAATTAGACAACCTCAGATCACCCCCAGTTCTTATAAGAAGATCTAATTCCGGCAGATCAGCTGTATATAAGTGCTCCTGAATGGTAGACTCGTCTATCTCACTAACAGATATCTCACCAACACTAACCTTCCTTGCAATTGACTTTGCAGCGTTAGTAATTTCCATCCTTCCGCTATAACTCAGCGCAAGAGTAAGAACCATTTCATTACGATCGGCTGTCTCTTCAATAGAACGTAAAATGATTTTTTGCACAAAATCAGGCAAATCTTCAATTCGTCCTATACAGTTAAAACGAATACCTTCAGCCAACATACGATTTAATTCTTTTTCGAGAAATTCTGACAATATATCCATCAAAGAATCGATTTCTCTTCTAGGTCGACTCCAGTTTTCAGAAGAAAAGCTATATAGCGTTAAAGCGGAAATTCCGATTTTTCGGGCAAATTCTACTGCAGACTGAACTGCCTTCACTCCCGCCCTATGACCCGAAATCCTTGGCAATGATCTACGTCTAGCCCAACGACCATTTCCATCCATGATAATACCAACATGTTTTGGTAAACGTCTTAAATCTATATCTTTAATGTCAGATTCCATAAAAAATACTCAAAAAGAATTAAATCTCTAAAATTTCTTTTTCTTTAATCGAAATAATTTCTTCAATCTGAGAGACATAGTCATCTGTTATTTTCTGAATATCATCTTGACCTTTGCGTGAATCGTCTTCAGTAATTTCTTTTTTCTTCTCTGCATTTTTTAGATTTTCATTTCCATCGCGACGAACATTACGTAATCCAACTTTATGATCTTCTCCTGATTTTTTAACAAGTTTCACTATCTCTTTGCGTCTATCCTCGGTTAACGATGGAATAGGAACTCTCACAATTTTCCCATCATTAATTGGATTAAATCCAAAATCAGAAAGCCTGATGGCCTTTTCTATTTCGCCTATTGAATTAGGATCAAATGGTTGGACAACTATCAGCTGCGGTTCGGGAACGCTTAAATTTGCAATTTGATTCAAATCTGTCGGAGTTCCATAATATTCCACTTTTATATGACTCACGAGTGAAGTATTTGCCCGCCCCGTCCTGACACGAGACAATTCTTTTTTCAGAGAATCGATAGTTGCTTTCATCCCTTTTTTTACTTCATTAATTATATCGTTCATAGTTAAGACCTCCCCTGAAAGGCAATGTCCTACTTGGATGCGACAACTGTACCTACGTTCTCTCCATTTACCACTCTACAAATATTACCTTTCTTCAAAAGATTAAAAACAATAATTGGCAAATCATTATCCATGCAAAGACTCACCGCAGTAGTGTCCATTACTCCAAGTTGTCTATTTAGGACATCTATATATGAGAGTCTAGGAATGAATTCAGCATCTGAATTTATGTTTGGATCAGAAGAAAAGACCCCATCTACATTCGTAGCCTTTAGGATACAATCTGCTTTAATTTCACTTGCTCTTAAACTTGCAGTTGTATCTGTCGTAAAATAAGGATTGCCAGTTCCACCCGCAAAAATAACAACTCTATTTTTTTCTAGATGACGAACTGCTCTTCTAAGTATATATGGTTCACAAAGTTCCATCATATGAATCGCACTTTGAACACGTGTTTCAAGATTAACTTTTTCAAGCGCATGTTGGAGTGCAAGAGCATTTATAACTGTCGCAAGCATACCCATATAATCAGCATTCGTCCGTTCCATCCCGGATTCTGCTGCAGCTGCTCCTCTGAAAATATTTCCTCCACCTACAACAATCGCAACTTCAACTCCCATTTCATGAACATCTGAAATTTCCTTTGCTATTTCATCAACTAATTGGTGATCAATCGAATATTGACTTTCACCTCCCAGAGCTTCTCCGGAGAGTTTTAACAATACTCGTCTAAAACGCAGGTCTGATGAACTCAAAAGGATACCTCGACAAACTTGAAATGATTAAAAAGCTCAAAAACTTTTTCTAAGTATTAGAATTGTCAATTTGAGAGTCACCTAGGATATAACACCTAAAACTTGACAACGAAATCTTCTCTTTTAAGGCTTCACTCTTATTACTAATAAATGTATCTATATCTATATCAGTATCCTTAACAAAAGGCTGATCAAGAAGACATATTTCTTTTTTAAATTTTTTAATTCTACCTTCTACTATTTTTTCTAAAATTTCTTGAGGTTTGTCTTCCTCTGCTAATTGTGCAAATAAAATTTCTTTCTCTGCACTAATAATACTATCAGGAATATCCTCTTGTGATAGATAATTTGGATTTGTTGCAGCAATATGCATACAAAGATCATGAGCTATTTCTTTAAATTCATCTGAATCTTTTACATCCACTGATTCACAACACAACTCCAAAAGAACTCCAATCTTTGCTCCTGGATGTATATAAGATGCCAAAAGACCTACTTTCTCATCTCCTAACGATAATTTGTCTGCGCGACCAAACTGTATATTCTCTCCTAGCTTAGCTATAGCCGCTTTAACAACCTCTTCAAGGAAATCATCTGCCTCAGTAATAGTTATAGAAGAACCCTCTGTTTCAACTACATGTTTTGAAATTGTATCCAAAACAGACTGAAATTCCTCTGTCCTAGCGACAAAATCAGTCTCACAATTTACTTCAATAATTGCACCTGTTGTACCAGTTGCATTAATGCATGCATATATTTGTCCGTCACTAACTTCCCTACCTGCTTTCTTCGCAGCATTCGAAAGACCTTTTTCACGTAGGAACTTTATAGCTTCATCAAGAACACCATCCTTTTCTTTTAATGCTTCCTTACAATCCATAATACCTGCGCCTGTTCTTGAACGTAACTCCTTAACCATTTGTGCATTAACTTCCATTTTTTTGAATTCTCCCACAATCTATTTAAATAGAAATTAAAAGGAATTTAAAACCTAATTATCCTTAGGATCATCTTTTTTCTCTTCATCCTCAGCTTCAGGTTTTATATCATCTTTGAAAGATTCTGCAAGGATTTCTGCCGCAACAGTATCTCCTGTTTTCATTACGGCTTCTATCTCCTCAGTGCCGGCATCTGCTCTAATATTTATTCCCTCTTCAACAGCTTCAGCCGATTTAGAAACAAAAAAACGAATTGACCTTAAAGCATCATCATTACCAGGAAGCAAATGATCAATACCTCTTGGATCTGCATCTGTATCAACTATACCAATAACAGGAATTCCTAATTTCCTAGCTTCACGAACTGCGTTATATTCATATCCTGCATCTACAACAAACATAGCTTGAGGAAATTCTTTCATATCTTTAATTCCACCCAAAAATTTTTCTAATCTCAATCGTTCTTTTTCTCTCCTTGAACCTTCTTTTTTGGCTAACAAATCAAATGTCCCATCTTCTTTCATTGTTTCCAAATCAACGAGACGAGCAATTGAATTCTTAACTGTAGAAAAGTTTGTTAAAGTTCCGCCAAGCCAACGTTGCGTAACATAGGGCATACCAATTTTCTTTGCTTCCTCTGCAACTATTTCTTGAGCTTGTGGTTTAGTACCAACGAAAAGAATCTTGCCACCTTCCGAAGCAATTTGTCTAAGGTAGTCTCTTGCAGTATTAAAAAGACCCAATGTTTTTTGGAGATCAATGATATAAATCCCATTTCTAGCACCAAAAATATAAGGTTGCATAAGAGGATTCCAACGCGTAGTCTGATGGCCAAAATGTGCACCGGACTCAAGTAATTCACGTAAAGACAATTGATCCAAAAAACTCCCTCCTTACTTCAACACCGTGTATAGCGTGAAGCGACATAATGTCTTTTAGCGGAAAAGACATTGTATGTGAACTAGAAAACAGCAAAAAAACCTTTTTTTTAATAATCCGCTTATAAATAGAAAGAAGAATGTCTCACAAGAAGAATCATGATTCAACTCCTTTTAGAAAAACTAAATCAAGTACGATAATCTGCATTAATGCGAACATAATCCGAACTTAAATCTGTTGTCCATACAGTAGCTCTTCCCTCACCATCACCTAAATTAATATCTATATTATATTCATCTTCTTTCAATACGTCTAAAAGCGCATTTTCCCAACCGCCAACTGGACTTCCACCTTCCATTACACTAACATCACCAATTGCAAGACCAAAAATTTCAGGATCAAACTTTACTCCGCTATAACCAGCTGCAGCCAAAATCCTCCCCCAATTAGGCAATTCACCATTTATAGCAGTTTTAACTAACAAACTTTCAGAAACTGATCTTGCAACTGAATCTGCATCAGAATTGTTATTTGCTCCTGAAACGTTTATAGATACCACTTTACTAACTCCTTCTCCGTCTCTTAGGATTGAAAGTGATAGTTGTTTGCAAACTTTATGTAAAGCAAAATGAAAGAGTGAGATTGAGTCTTTACTATCTATCTCAATAGAGGAACCTGTAGACGCTATTATCACTGAATCGTTTGTTGATGTGTCACCATCAATAGTAATCGCGTTAAAAGTTCGATTTACACAATCTACCAAAATCTGATCCATTATATCTTTTGAAATGTTTGCGTCTGTAGTCAGAAAAGCAAGCATCGTAGCCATATTAGGAGCAATCATTCCAGCCCCTTTAGCCATTCCGCCAATTCGCACTTTCCCTTCAGGAAAATCCACCTCTACTGCATATTCCTTCGGACATGTATCAGTAGTCATAATAGCTTCTGAAGCAGGACCACCATTATTACTAGATAGACCTGAAACTAAATGCTCTAAAGCAGACAACATTTTTGACATTGGTAATTGTACGCCAATAATACCTGTAGAACACATAGCAATATTTTCTGAATTACAGTCTATTAAATCGGCTAAAGATGAACATAACAATCGAGCATCTTTCTCTCCTTTTTCTCCTGTACAAGCGTTTGCGTTTCCACTATTAACCAGAATCCCACGCAACTTATTCTTTTGCACTACTTCTCGACAAATTACAACTGGAGCCGCACAGACTAAGTTTTTAGTAAAAACTCCAGATGAATTCGTTCCAACTGGAAATTTAAGGAAAGCCATATCCGGACGTCCTGACTCCTTTATTCCAGCAGTTAAAGACGAGGCTAGCACATCATGAGGAGCACAAACGCCTCCCTGTATTTTCTTTATTAAATTATCCATTATCAAATCCAAAAACCTGCATTGGGCAACCCTTTTGTTTCAGAAATCTTCAACATAACATTCATATTTTGTACCGCTGCCCCCGAAGCTCCTTTCACCAGATTATCTATTACTGTAACCATTATGTATCTATTAGTTCTTTTATCAAAATTAACTTTTATATCGACAAAATTTGTTCCAATTACTTGACTTATATCAAGATTTTCTTGATTTTCAAAAATTCTGACAAAACTTTCTTCAGCATAAAATTCACTAAGTGTTTCATTTATTAATGGGAGTTCTACTTTTTTTGAAGCTTCAAAATAAATCGTAGAAAAAATCCCTCGCGTAACTGGAATTAAATGTGGAGTGAAGGTTATTTTCACATCATTGCCAAATGCATTAGATAATTCTTGCTCTATCTCTGGAGTATGTCTGTGATTTGCAATACTGTAAGCCTTGAATCCTTGTTCAATTTCACTAAATTGGAATTGAAGGCTCTCTTTTCTTCCAGCACCAGAAACTCCAGATTTTGAATCAATTACTATAGAAGAAGGATTTATTAATCCCTCTTTTGCTAACGGAACAAGACCTAAAATGGCTCCTGTAGGATAACATCCAGGATTTGCAACCAACTGACTCTCTTGTATCTCTTTCCTATACAATTCTGGCATCCCATAAACTGCTTTTTCTATTAACTGAGGGCTCGTATGTTCAATTTCATACCATGATTGATAAATCATTTGATCTTTCAATCTATAGTCAGCAGAGAAATCGACAACTCTATTTCCTTGATCAAGTAAAGACGGAACTATATTCATCGATACCTTGTGAGGGAGACAACAAAAAACCAAATCAAGATCTTTGCAATTTTCCACAATGAATTTGTCAAATTTCAATGAAGAATACTTTTCTAGAGAAGGAAAAACTTCACACACATTCTTTCCAGAATACTTCTCAGAAGTAGCTATAACTAGTTCCACCGAGTCATGGATTGACAGCAGACGCAATAATTCAAATCCTGTATATCCCGTTGCGCCTACTACCCCTATTTTTTGCATCTAATTACCCTTTTCAAATAAATTAAAACATCTAAAAAGTTTGGACTACTGACATTTAGATCATAATTCTATCATGTCAGAAATAAAAACAAACAAAAAAAGGGATGCATGAAATGCACCCCAAAGATCAAGTTTTATTGAAATATTTAACGCTTAGAAAACTGAAAACTCTTTCGGGCACCTTTTCTACCATATTTTTTACGTTCTTTCACTCTAGAATCTCTTGTAAGAAGACCGGCTTTCTTCAAAACTGAACGGAAATTTTGATCTACCTCCAGCAAAGCCTTTGAAATCCCATGACGTACAGCACCAGCTTGTCCAGTCAATCCACCACCTTTAACAGTAGCCCTAACATCATAGGAACCCCAGGTTTCTGTTAATTCAAAAGGTTGCTTAATAACCATAAGAGAAGTATCCCTAAGAAAATATTCATCAAAAGGCTTATCGTTCACCAAAATTCGTCCGTTTCCGGCTCCTATCCACACTCGAGCTACGGAAGACTTTCTTTTTCCAGTCGCATAAAATGATTCTGATGCATTATTCATTTATAATCCTCAAAACACTTATCGGTCAGTTAGAATCTCTGGTTGCTGAGCTGTGTGCGGATGCTCATCACCCTCGTAAATTTTCATTTTACTTAACATCTTTCTTCCCAACTTAGACTTAGGAAGCATAAGCCTTACAGCAGATTGAATAACACGATTTGGATGTGTCTCTAACACTTCTTTAGCAGTAAACTCTTTTAAACTTCCTGGATATCCAGAATGTCTATAATACTTTTTCTGCTCAATTTTATTTCCAGTAAGAGACACTTTTTTTGAATTTATAACCACTACATAGTCACCAGAATCTACATGAGGAGTCCACGCAGAACGATGTTTACCTTGCAGAATATAAGCAATCTTAGAAGCAAGACGGCCCAAAGGCTGATCAGTCGCATCTAGCAATACCCATTTCCTCAAAAGAGGAGCCGCCTCTTTAGTTAACATTGATGTGCTCTGGTACATTCTCAAGACAAGATCCCTTAAAAAATTGTTAACATAAAAACAAAAAAGTAACTAAACCTTTAAAGAGCCTATCATGTCAACTAGAAAAGTCAAAAAAATTCAATCAATAAACTTCATTTTTCGGTTTTTAACCATTAATTAAACGAACTTGTGGGACCTCTTCTTTAAAATCAATAATATTTAAACATGCATTATTCTGGGATATAAAGAAAAAATTTGATATTGGAATTCCAAGAATAGAGCATAAAATTACTCGATTTACTGCTAAATGTGCAACTACAACTACGGTATATCCGCCTGCAGAAGATAAGATATTTGAAAGTGAAGGACACACGCGATTCCACAAATCACTCAAAGACTCCCCACCAGGTGGATTTGATGTAACTATATTTCGACAATGCTCAGTAAAAAGTTGAGGACATTTTTCCATTAATGAAGATGAGGTTTCTCCTTCCCATTCACCAAAATCTAACTCGGAAAATTCATTTACAATTTCAGAGGATAAGATTTTACTCCTTAACTTCAGGGATTCAATTAAAATTTGCAATGTAGAAGTTGCACGACATAATGGACTCGAATAGAACTTTACTGATGGAAATTCTTCTAACCAAGGAGAAATTTTCGATGAAATTTGTATTGTTTGTTCTTTGCCATCAGTTAATAATGGAGTATCAGTTTTTCCAAAAAATCTACCTTCTAGACTGCCTTCAGAAATCCCATGTCTAATTAGGATTAATCTATGAGTAGAATTTCCATAAATAGACATTTAGAAACAAACCCTTCTATTTAACAGCAACAGCAATGTCTTTTATCCCGAGGTTAAAAACTTTCCCGAGAACTTTAATAACAAAACCATAATCAATCCGCTTATCCGCTTTTATAGTCACTGTTGTAGATTTGATTTTTTCTTTTACTAGCAAACGAATCAAAGACTCCATAGACTCTAATTTTACCAGTTTCCCATTTAAATGAATTTTCTTTGCTAGACCAATTTCAATCAAAATTGTTTTTTTCTCAAAAACTTCATTGCTTTTCTTTGCCTCAGGCAACTGGATATCAAGACGTCTTGTGAAATCGACAAAAGTTGTCGATACCATAAAAAAAATCAATAACAAAAAAACTACATCTATTAAAGAGGTTAACTGCAAACTATAATCTTCTTCCTCTTTAAGATGATTAAAACGCATACACTCTTCCTTCTTAAACTATTTCGCTAATTTGTCTGCCAAAGAATTAATAAGGTTAACTGATATACTCTCCAACTCAAAAACAATTTTATCTATCCGTGACCGAAAGAAATGGTAAAGAGCCAAAGAAGGAATTCCAACTATTAATCCTGCAGCTGTAGTTAAAAGTGCTTGCGAAATCCCTTCAGCAACTAATCCTGGATTACCGGTTCCTGCCTTGCTAATTACATCAAAAGCACGAATCATTCCTATTACTGTTCCAAAAAGACCTAACATTGGTGCTAAATTTGCGATTACACCCAATCCTCTTAAATTGCGAGATAGGATGCTCGATTCTTGCTGTCCACATCCAATCATTGCTTTTTCCATTTCGCCTAATCCTAGTGTCTTCCTAGAGAATCCCGCAGTAATTATACGAGTAAGTGGCACATCATATTTTTTACATATAGAATTAATATCCGCAAAATCAGACGAAAGACTCAAAGAATTAATCTCTTGCATCATAAGACGAGGAAAAATTTTACTTCTGCGTAAAGATAAGAATCTTTCTAATACAAGAGCAAGAGCGATTACTGAACAAAGAAAAATCGGAATCATTACATAGCCGCCCTTTTTGAATAAGAACAAAAAGCTAGCAGGAAATTCAACAAATCCAGAAACATCCTCAGCAAAAACGTCATCGACTAAAAAAACGAAAATTAAAATAAAAAATAAAAAATATTTTTTGATGGGAACGTAAAAAAAAGTATTATCCAACTCATTCTCCAAATTTTAGTTAAGCAAAATTTCATCTAAAGCATCACGTTCGCAATACATTACTTTATTTCCAAAAACCTCTTCACAAATGGGAATAATATCAGAAATTAATTTATCAATTGAAGGAACATTAAGTTTCAAAGACTCTAACGATCCAATTTTCTCGCTTACAAATCCACACGGATTAATCATCTTAAAAAATGCCAAATCAGGACAAACATTAAATGAAACCCCATGCATGGTTATCCATCTTCGAACACCGATTCCCAAAGACAAAATCTTGAATTCATCTTTCCAAAGCCCGGGATTTTTATCTCTCCTAGTAACATGAATACCAATTTTACAAGAATATCTAACAAAAATCTCCTCCAATTTCCTACAATGTGCATGAACATCTTTCGAATAATTTCTTAGATCAAAAATCGCATAAACCATAAGTTGACCTGGACCATGATATGTTACTTCACCTCCTCGATTTATTCTCAGAAGAGGTACTATATCTCCATTTAAAGGAGAGACCCTAGACAGAACATTGTCTTCATTGCCACCAATCCCCAAAGTAAAGACTGGGTCATGTTCTAAAAACAAAAGAACATCAT
Organism: Nitrospinaceae bacterium UBA3496; assembly: GCA_002377645.1. Taxonomy (GTDB): domain Bacteria; phylum UBA8248; class UBA8248; order UBA8248; family UBA8248; genus UBA3496. The sequence continues at coordinate 19,364 of DFQF01000028.1, forward strand.
TACCCAACTCACCCGACGAACGTTTTTTCCATAATTCTTTTTGCATATTCCAAGAATTTGAAAACTCTTGTCTCCCTAAATAAAATGCTTTTATCACTAAGGTCTCAGCACTATTCAAAATAAACAGAGCCAGAACCGACAAGACTAATAAGTTCAGCACTTAATTTTTCACAAGGCTCAACGACAAAATCAGGACCTGCCTCAACTAAAACTTCTTGATTTGACAAAGATACGGAAAGACAAACAGGACAAACACCTGGAAAACGAGATAAAACCTCTTTAACCGCTTCTAGTTTATTAAATGAAAAATTATTTTCGTTAATTTGTAATACTACTTTTTTTGCATGATTTTTCTCTGCTTCACTTAAAAATTCAATAGATTGGACTATAACTTGTACTCTTTCATCTGAAGATTCGACATCACCAATAATTAAAACGGGCTCTTCACTCTCAAAAAAATTATAACAATTCTCAAAAACGTCTGGAAAAACTGTCATCTCAGAAGTCCCATCACAATCCTCAAGCGTAAAGTTAGCCATCCGCCGACCCATCCTTGTAGTTCTCGTCTTTGAAGAACGTATTAAGCCAGCCATACGTACTTTTTTTACTCCTGAAATCTGACTAAGATTTTGTGAGTTTGAATTAGTAAATCGAGTTATTGTAGATTCCCAATCATCTAAAGGGTGGCCTGAAACATAAAACCCCAAAACTTCTCTCTCATAAACAAGACGTTCTTTATCTGACCAATCTTCTATCTGAGAACCTTGAACTTGAAAATCTTCTGAACCATCGGATGAAAAAAGAGACCCTTGTCCAACAGCTATACTCTTCTGCCTTCTAGAGGCAACTTCAAGAGTTTGTTCAAGAGAATCTACTGCCCTTGCTCTATTCTCAATTACCGAATCAAATGTACACGCCTTAATTAAACTTTCTATAGATCTTCTATTAAAATCTTTATAGTCAATCCGACAACAAAATTCTTCTAAGGATTTAAATCGGCCATCAAACTCCCTATTCTTAATAATAGAATCAACTAAAGATGTCCCAACATTTTTTACCGCTGCCAATCCAAATCTAATTGAATTATCTTCAACAATAAAATCTTTCATGCTGACATTTATATCAGGCGGGAGAACAGGGATATTCATTTGACGGCATTCAGCGATATCTTTAATTACTTTATCGGGATTATCAGAATCACAGGTTAATAAAGCAGCCATAAACTGTTGAGGATAATGTGTTTTCAAATAGGCGGTTCTATAGGCGATCAATGCATAGGCTGCACTATGACTTTTATTGAAACCATATCCCGCAAACTTCTCAATTTGACTCCACAATTCTTCCACTTTTTTTCTGTCATGATTACTTTTAAGGGCACCCTCTACAAAATCATTCATTTGTTCAGTCATAAGACTTTCATTTTTCTTACCCATTGCCTTCCGCAGAATATCCGCACGGCCAAGTGAAAAACCTGCAAGAATATTTGATATTTGCATTACCTGTTCCTGATAAACCATAACTCCATACGTACTCTCAAGGACTGGTATCAATTCTTCAAAAAAATAATCAAACTCGACACGTCCATGCTTTCTTTCAATAAAAGCGTCCACCATTCCACTATTCAAAGGTCCTGGTCGATATAAAGCAACCATCGCAATCAGGTCCTCAAAACTAGAGGGGGAGAGTTTCTTTAGATACTCTCTAATACCACCGCTTTCAAGTTGAAAAATCCCAGTAGTTTTGCCTTCAGAAAGAAGTGTAAATGTTTGACTATCATCAAGAGGCAACTCTTCAATATTAAATTTTTTGTCTTGCGAAGAAATTAAATTAATACACTTTTCTATTACCGTTAGAGTCTTTAGTCCAAGAAAATCCATCTTCAACAAACCTAATGCTTCTATATCACTCATGTCATACTGACAAACAATCTCTCCACCTGAGGGTTTGTACAGAGGGACATAATCAGTTAATTCACTTGGTGCAATAACGACTCCTGCAGCATGAGTGCCTGCATGACGAATATTCCCTTCTAATTTTTGGGCAGTATCCATTAAATTACGTACTAATGGATCTTTTTTTAATGCATCCCTCATCCGTGGTTCCTTATCGACCGCATCTTTCAAGGTAATATTTAGTTCGTTAGGAATTAATTTTGCTATACGATCTACTTCTCCATAAGGAATTCCCATTACACGACCTACATCACGAATAACACCCCTAGCAAGCATACTTCCAAATGTGATTATTTGAGAAACATTGTCTGATCCGTATTTCTCTTGAACATATCGTATAACTTCGTCTCTTCTTTCAACACAAAAATCAATATCGATATCTGGAGGGCTAACACGCTCAGGATTTAAAAAACGTTCAAACAACAATCCATATGAAATTGGGTCAATGCCGGTTATTCCTAAGGCAAATGCTACAAGGCTCCCTGCAGCCGAACCTCTCCCTGGACCAACTGGAATACCGTTCTCTTTTGCATACTGGATAAAATCTGTAACTATAAGAAAATAGCTTTCATATCCTTGCGAAGTAATAACCTCTAATTCAGAAGCAAGTCTATCACTATAAACTTGAATTTGAGATTTATCTAATTCTAGTTCTTGGAAACGTTTGTTCAATCCTTCTTTGGAAAGAGAAGAAATTTTATCTTTTAATGTTTGACTATCTGGCAAATTCAAATTTGGGTAATGAGTATCATGAAAATTAAAGTCAAAGCTGCAATTATCAGCTATCAAAAGGGTATTTTCTAATGCTTCAGGATAATCTTTAAAAAGAAGTTCCATATCTTCTGCGCTTTTCAGATAAAACTCATTACTTTTAATTTTCATTCTGTCAGGATCACTTAACGTTTTACCAGTTTGTACACAGATTAGGACTTCTTGTACCTGATGATCTCCTTTCATAAGATAATGAACATCATTTGTAGCGATTAATGGCAATTCAAATTCTCTAGCAATTTTCACAGCTTCTGGGATTAATTTCTTGTCTTCTTCAAGACCATGGTCTTGCAATTCTATGTAGAATCTTTCTGGAAATAGTTCTTTATAAAAAGAAACCGTCTCTTGTGCAGACTCATAATTTCCTTTTAGAAGATGATCATTAACCTCACCTCGCAAACATGCCGTTGTACAAATCAAACCTTCTGAATGTTTAGAAAGAATCTCGCGATCAATCCTTGGATAATAGTACATCCCCTCAGTAAAACCAGAAGTAACCAAAGAACATAAATTTTTGTATCCTACTTCATTCTGCACAAGTAAAACCATATGATAAGACCTACTTGCAGAACTTCTTCCCTGACCCTTCTCCAACCTGCTTCCAGGTGCTACATACACTTCACAACCTATAATAGGCTTTATTCCTACTTTTTTTGCTTCTTTATAAAATTTTAATGCTCCAAACATATTTCCATGATCAGTCAGAGCAACAGCAGGCATACCAAGCTCTTCTACTCTCTTTACTAAATCATTAATGCGAGTAGTTCCGTCCAATAAACTATACTGGCTATGTAAATGTAGATGAACAAATTTGTTGCTCAAGTTTGCTCCGCGATTCGAATACATTTAGGCAAAATCAGAAACCAAAAAATTTCATTTAACTGCAGACTAGAATTCAAATCATAGATTATCTCTTAAAAGATTTCAATATATTAATAATTGAATACGAATTTTAATTTTCTTTTTTAAAGGAGAACTTATTTTCTGCAAATCTTTTAGCTAAGACAAAAATATCCGATTGTTATTGAGAATTTAGAAATAAAAATAATATAATCTTCTTAAAATTTCATATATCAACAGGAGAATCTCATGGACCGTTCTATTTGGGCTACTTGGTATAATTTAGAAGAACAAGGCAAACAAGAATATCTTGATTGGCTGCATGAAGTACATCTTCCGGAAGCAAAAAAAAGAGATGGGTATTTATGGATTGCTCATTATCAGTCACAAGAGAAAAAAAATATTCTTAATAATGTAGAAGGCAGGTTGGGGCACACCAACGATCCATCAGTTCCAGATGGAGACCGATACATCCTTTTGATTGGAGCAGAAACTACAAAACCTTTTTTTTATCCTACTCCAGCAGAATTACAAGAAACATATTCAACCGAAACCAAAGAAATGCTTGCAAAAAGAATCGGTGAAAGATCAGGAATTTACGTAGAAGAAGACAGGGTTAATGGACCTGACGTTTCACAAAGAAGTTCAGATCTTACACCTGGGCCCTGGATTCAGATGGGAAGTTTTAATTCCGGAAAAGTTGAAGACGAAGATGAACTTGGGGCTTGGTATGCACAATGGAGATTGCCCTGCATGGAAACACTTGAAGGTTGCATTGGTTGTAGAAAACTTGTTTCCGCTTCTTCTTGGGCTAAACATTCCGTCCTTTATGAATTTGTCTCACTTGAACTAAGAAATAAATTTTTTCCAATTCATGAAAAACATGACCCTGTCAGAGAAGAATGGACAGATGTGGTAGTCAGAAAATTAGTACATGCTCCTGGTTCACCAAATGTAGCTAAAAGACTTTACCCTCCCATTTAAAACCAGTTCTTTCTAAAAAAAAGGAGCGGGTTTTGATAGAGATTGAGAGAAAATTTTTGGTAAGCGCTTCATGGGGTGAATCTTTTTCGATTTCATCAATAGAACAAGGATATCTCTTCATCCAAAAAGACAGAAGTCTCCGTGTAAGATGTCATAATGAAGACTATTTTCTAACTGTCAAAATAGAAAAGAACATAAATGAAAGATTTGAATTTGAATCCAAAATAGAAAAAGACTATGGGAAATTATTACTTGAAAAACACTGTATTTCAAATATTATCTCAAAAGTTAGGAATGTAGTTTATCATGATGATAAAAGATGGGAAATTGATGTTTTCAGCGGAAAAAATCAACATTTAATTGTTGCAGAAATAGAATTAAACAGTATCGATGATAAATTTACATATCCCTCTTGGCTAGGACCAGAGGTAACACAACAGAATCGTTTTCTAAACTCTCATTTAACACAAAAACCGTTTTGTGAATGGGGAATAACTTATGAAAATCTGTTACTTGAGGAAATAAAGAAAAGTAGAAAGCAAACTTCTGATCCACAATAAAAATCACTACAAAAAGGAGAAGTTCATGGGATTTGTAAACTTAAATGAAATGGATTCTGAAAAATTAACAGGTACAAATCGTAAAATATTACAAGGAGACAATCTAACAATTTTTTTTCTCGAACGAGAGGCTAACGTCGTACAGGAACATAGTCACCCGCAAGAACAGGTAGTATATCTCCAAGAAGGTCGTTTGAAAGTAAAAATTGAAGGAGAAGAAGAAAATATTGTAGAGGCTGGTAATGCTGTCCAAATCCCAGGGGATATTCCACACAGGATTGAGACTTTGTCTAATGTTAGAATTGTTTCAATTTATAGTCCAGCAAGAGATTTAAGTACTATTCCTAGACCTTAAAAAGGAAAGAACACTTACAATTATTCAAAGGACGATATATGCCATTCTATAACATAGAAAATGTCACTCAAAGGAAAGGTCAAGGTTCTAATGTAAATCATGTGGTTAATGGTGAACTCATGAAAGGAGGATGGGTAATAACACAGGAAAAAAAAGACCCCTCTCCTCACTTTCATCCTAATGAAGAGCAATATATGCTAATTTTAGAAGGAAGAATCAAAATGGTTCTCGGAGATGAAATGAAGATTTTGAAATCTGGAGACCTAGTGCATATACCAAGAAATACTCCTCATTGCGCAATGACTTTAAGTGATTCAGCTAAATTTTTTGCAGTAAAAAGTCCATCTGGAAACGGGAGGTTGGACCAAGATTTTGTATTAGCAGAAAATCATGACGAGATGTTATCTAGGATACTGGATTCTTAAATATTCTTGACCTCATATAAAGGAATTATAAAATGGATAACGAAAGATACGAACAGGGAAAAGCAATCGCACTATCTGTTTTAGGTAAAAGTGGAGGAGAAAGAATAGAACAATTATCAGAAATATCACCAATGCATGGAAGAGCAATCTTCGAATATTGTTACGGTACTGTTTGGGCACAACCCAACCTATCAATAAAGATAAAAGAATTTATTCTGATCGCTGTTTGTGCATCTCAAGGTGAATATGATGGGGTAGAAAGGCAAGTCAGAGGCGCCCTAAACAAAGGGGCAACTCAAGACGAAATTATAGAAGCTATAACAACTTGCGCACCCTACATTGGCTACCCTAGGACAAACGCATCATTAAGAACTGCACAAGAAGTCTTCGATCAATGGGATGAAAAAGACGATTGGAAAGCAGTTTAAAATCTTTCTCTAAAATTTAGAGTTTCATAAATTGAAATATCTTTGCTTTTTAAAAATTTTATTTTAAATCATGAAAGAAATAGGGATGGATTTCACTTACAAAATATCTGTAAGAAAATTTTTAAAAGATTATATTAGATTTTTAATTTTTAGAAAAATAACTAAAAAGGGCTTGGATCTTTTCTTTCGAAATAAAGATATAATCACCCCCTATCCTGCTACATCTGGTCAATATGACGCACATCTAAACTATTTCATAACTGATTATTCAAAAGAATATAAAGATTTTTTAATAGATATTGGAGCAAACATAGGGCTTATTTCCTGTCAAAATGGGGAAAGCTTTAAAGAAGTTCATATGTTTGAACCAAACCCTGACTGTTTTAAGATTCTAGAAGTAAACTCAATGATTTCACTAAAAAACACTGACTACTTTTTAAATAATTTTGGTCTTGGCAAGGAAGATGGAACGTTCGAATTATCTGTACCAACCGAAAACTGGGGAGGAGGTTTTATCAATCATGATTCTAATCCAATACTTAATAATTTGACCCTAAAAGAAAATTCTTATTCTCATAAGCACGTAAAACTTAAGAATGCACAAAACGAACTTGAAAATTTATTTAATTCTTTAAAAGAAAAGAAGCTTATGAAAGGTATAATTAAGATAGATACAGAGGGATTAGAGGAAGCAATAATTAAGGCTATAGCTAAAAAAACACCAAACAACTTCAAACTAATCCTGATTTTTGAAACCTGGAATAAGAAAATAGATATAAACTCGTTAATTTCAGATTTTGGAGATAGAGCTGAAGTATTTAAATTCTCAGAAAAAACATTGTGGAGAAAAAACGCGGGGAAAATCTCTAAATTATTTTCACTTTTAGGTTTTTTATTTGGAAAACCTGCAATCACCTACAAAACTGAAGAAATAGACAAAAACGAAACGACTATAGATTATATTATTACCGTAAGCGAAAAATAAAACAGGAGAAAAAAATGGAATATGTACATCAACTAAATCCAAATGACGGAGCAACTCTTGCTCCAGGAGTTTCTACATCTTTTGGTATTGCAGTAGCGGGTGAGCGTATACACGTCGGCATGGTCAATAAAGCTCGCGGAACTGGTTCAAAACTTCATCAACATCCTAATGAGCAGTTTAATTTAGTTATGCGAGGTACCTTAATGGGTGAAATTAATGGTGTTGAGTTTAAAGCACCAACTGGAAGCGTAATCCATATTCCAGCAAATACTCCCCATTCAATAATCGCTGACCCTGAAGATGAAGACGTTATTTTCTATGTTTCAAAAGATACCTCTGCAGAGATAACTCATGCAGATCCTATTGATGGAAAAGCAGATGGGGCAAGATTTGAATCTGGCTTCGAAGAAAGTTAAACACTCTAGTTACTTATTCCAAACAAAAAACAAAAAGCCTCCCTATCAAAAGGGAGGCTTTTTTAAAATTACAAAATCTTAAACTAAGGTTTTACACCATTTTCTTTCCAATAACGCATTGCACCTGGATGAATCTTTAGTTTTGCCAAACCTCTCATTCCAGTTGATTTCTTTACATGTTTTCCTACTGGATGATATTTGCTAATATTAGAAGCATTGTCATAAAGAGATTTAACAAATGTGTATGCAGTATTATTGCTCATTTTGCTACTAGCCATTAATGCCCACATCTGACCCCAACTTACGATATCCTTGTTGTAGCCTGTAATGGAACCTGCTGCAACGACATCGCGAACAAGACCAGCTTCATTTTTTGCTAAAGTAGCAATAGTTTTTTCATCAGGTCCAAAAAAGTGAAGCTTTCCAGAAAGTACTCGGGAAAGATCCATGTATGCAGGAGCTGGAATTCCACCATTTAGGAAGAAGAAACCTGCATCCACACGTTGATCCTTGATAGCAGCTGAATTCTGATTATTATTAAAGAATTCTTTTTTGGCTTTTACTCCGCTTATACCTAGAGCAAGTTGAGTTACTATGTAAATAGAACCACCACGTCCACCAACAACAAATTTTCTTCCTGTTAGGTCAGACCATTTTTTAATACCAGAAGTCTTATGAGTAGCATAAACAACTGTTAAAGGATAAAGCGCGCCTAGCGCAAGAACATCCATAGGCTTTTTGAAAGGCTTTCTTCCAGTTTGTCCCCAAGAAACTGCTGGAGCAGTTCCCATACCTACACGGAATGGCTGCATTTTATTTTTTTTCTGCAAAGTACGAACGTTACCTGTAGAACCACCAGTAACAGCAGCTTCTACATTTAATTTTCCACCAGAACCATCATTAATAACCTTTGACATCGCAACTCCTACTTCGAAGGTTGCACCACCTGGTTGAGATGTTCCTAATAGAATTTTCTGACCAGCGCTAGTAATAGGAGAGGTACCTATTATAAGAGCAAAGACAGCGATAGTCGAAACTGCATACAGCATTAATTTCTTCATCAAATTCTCCTTCTAATTACTAAATAAGGGATGAGCAAAATGAGCTCATATAAAATCGCTTTCCTAGGAAAGCTGAAAAACAACTAATGTATTTAAAAAAAAGTTAAATATGTAGTATAGTTTCTTTCAATTAAATCTAAACTACGCCCAGTCGTCAAGTACTATATTTATGACTTTTGCACTCTCAACGGAAGGAATTTTATGACCAGCGAGTCTCAATCTGATAATACATCAACCCCTCTAGTTCGTGGACTTATTTTTGTATCTGCATGGGTTGCAGTTATATCTGCTCTTTATCATATCGCGGCAGTTTACTTGAGTCCTCTTCCAGGAGAGATGCACCCAAACATGCATATGCTCCTAGCCTACATCATTCTTTTAGTTGGTGGTGCCGGTGCTATGCCAGATGTCTACGGAGAAAAAATAAAAAAACTAAATATTCTCCCTATCCTATATGTTGCTTCTCTTTTTCCAGCTGTCTTCTTTTTTTATTTTGCTGAGGAATTAGGAGAGGGCTGGTCAGAACAAAATTTGTTATGGATATATGCTCTTCCATTTATTATTTGGGCAGCGATGATGGTTATCGAGAAATCTTGGTATGCTCTCACTTTGTGGTTTCTCGGCTTCGTTCCATTTTTCCTTTTACTGTCAAACTGGAGTTCTCTTTCTGAAAGTACACAAGAACCAACTTTATGGTGGTTCCTTTTAGCTTCAGCAATCCCAACGATGTGGACCTTGTTTGGTGTTTTTTATAGACCTCTTTCTGGTATTAAAAATGCAGGAGTTTCAATTATAGTTTTTTTTGCTTCTCTCTTCTTAATTTGTTGGCGTGTTTTTCTATGGGCAAATCAAACTGATGCTATAAGAAGTTTTACTTACTTATGGCCTCTTCTTGTTCTTATGGTTCCTTTAATCTGGGCAAGAAGAAAAATGAGGGAAAAATTTTCAGAAACTCCTTCATACCCATACCCTGCAGGGCTGACGATCGGATTGAACTCAGGAATGCTTCTTTACGTTGTAGTTGCATGCCTCTACTTATTCTATTTTCATGAAGAAATGGTAGATAGAGTATCTGCTCCTACAGTTGCGGATACTCGTGTTGGCTTTATTATGATGGTTGTTGCATTAGAACTCACAAGACGTTCATTTGGTCCTCCTCTTCCTATTTTAGCTATCATCTCGATTTCTTATGGAATCTGGGGCAATTTATTCGCCTCACCTTTCGGACATGGTGGACACACTTGGGTGGAAATGTTGGCTAAGCTAACTACAGATTTTATCGGAGGAATTTTAGGATTCCTTGTTGTTATTTCTGCTACTTTTATAATCATGTTCCTTATTCTTGGCGCCTTTCTGCATGAATCAGGAGCAGGAAAATTTTTCGTAAATTTAGCTTTAGGATTATTTGGAAAAATGAGGGCTGGTGCTGGTCTTGCTGCAGTTGGTTCAAGCGCACTGATGGGAACGGTTTCTGGAAGTGCTTCTGGAAACGTTGTTACTACAGGAACATTTACAATCCCACTTATGAAACGAATTGGTCTTAGTCCTCATATTGCAGGTGCAGCAGAAGCTGCTGCAAGTAGCGGGGGTCAGATTATGCCGCCTGTTATGGGTGCTGGCGCTTTTATTATGGCTGAACTAATAGAGGTTCCTTATTTTCAAATCATCCTGTATGCAACTATTCCTGCCATACTTTATTTCGTCATCGTAGGTATTAATATTCACTTTGCCTCTGGCGCACTAAATATGAAACCGTTAGCCAAAAGTGAAATCCCTGATTGGAAAATGGAACTTCGATCTGGATGGTTTTATTTGGTTCCTCTTGCATTTTTAGTCTATTTTTTATTCGAAGGAAGAACACCTGTTTTTGCTGGCGTAATGTCAGTATTTATAATGGTTGGAGTTTGGTTCTATCGAAATACTGCAGAATTCCTCGCTTCATTCAGAAAAGATGTTTCTATTATTCCTAATGACGTTTATGTTTTTGTTCCCGTCACGTTTTGGGTATTTACTTTTATAATTTTCACCTTATTAAATGCAATTGAAGTATGGTTTGGATGGTCATTAGGTATTAGAGACACAATTCAGACTATGTCTATAATCAAGTCTACTGTCGTCATAGGAATTACTGGAACCGTCATCACCAGTTTATTGATTAGAACTAATACTTCTGGAAAAGTCTTTTGGAATGAAATTCAAATGGCTTGGCCAGTTATATATCCTGTCGCTGCTCTGGGTCTTTGGTTGGCCTTTGGTTGGACATCTGGGGTGGCAGGAGCGTTTGTCGTTTTAGCTTTACTCTCATTACTTTCAATGATTCGCGGAAATTTATTCAATACCACTACAATTATCCCTTGGCTATTTGTTTTAATTTGGGGTGGAACTTTTTACTTTCAAAAGGGCTTGTACTATGTTTTGCCTGCTCTTTCAGATTTTTCGGAATGGTTTATTCCTTTCGGCTTCATATACCATTCCATTATCTTTTTTGGAATTGGCGCAATTATTCAAAAAATCATTCTCTCATCAGCACAACAATCAAATAACACCGATAGTAAACACCCGAGTATCAAACAGGTAGTTGCAATTTTTCTAAATCCTTTCATTTACTCGCAAAATGCAAAAAAACTTAATGTAAGCGGTCCTGACGTACAGGCTTCTGATACTGCAGGTATATGGATAGTTAGAATACGTGAAGCTCTTAAAGTTGGCGGAAAACAAGGTGCTGAATTTGGAGTTACGCTCGCTACAATAGATATCGTAGTAACTGTTCTTACTATCACGGGCATTGGAAATAAATTTGCTTTTCTTATAGAAGCTCTTGCTAATGACATATGCTTTTTTGGTACCGCTGTAGGAGGTGGATGCGCATATTATCTCGGACTAGATGGCTTTTTCGTAGGTCTTCTCCTAACCGCAATTTGTTGCGCAGTGCTAGGAATGGGAATGCCTACTACCGCGGCCTACGTATTACTAGCCATACTAGGTGGACCTGTACTAATTAAGCTTGTAGGTCCAGAATTAACGAGTGTTTACGGCGCTGAATGGGCAAAAGAATTCATAGCTAACAAAGGAGATAGAGTCGCTTCGCATATGTTTATATTCTATTTTGCAATTCTGTCTGCGATTACACCACCTGTTGCAATAGCATCATTGGTAGGTGCAAAACTTGCAGGGGCTGCTTATTTTAAAACTTCTATCATGTCCCTTAGATTTGCGATTGTTGGTTTTGTGGTACCTTTCCTTTTCATGTATGAACCTGCTCTTTTAACTTTCGGTACACCTGGAAGAATTATTCTCTCTTCTGTCATGACACTAATTGCTTTCATAGCGTTTTCAGCAGCTACTCAAGGATGGCTTTTAGAAAGATTGAGATATTACGAAAGAGTACTATTATCTGTCGCATTTGTAGTTCTAATACTATTCATTATCTTTCAAAGCTTTGTAATGCTTACTTTAGGAATGATTATGATAGGAATTCCGTTAGTTCGACAAATCTCAGAAAGAAAAAAGCAGAGTGAACAAGCCTAGTTTTTTTGAGATAATATCTATTTAAGTGCTAAGACTTCCTTTGCATTTTAGCAATGGAATCCTTAGCACTTATTATATCTTCTAGATTTTTTGATTACTGTTTTTACATCCGACTTAGAGGAAGTGTCAAAAAAACCTCCAATAAAAATTATTAAAGAAGATGTGAACAAACATCTAGCAAACCAAAATTTTGATATAAAATTCTAGAAAGAAGACTACTCAAAAGTCTCCTAATCCAAATGGATTTGAATATAAAAAACAAAAGAAGATTTCTACATTTATTTTTGTGTTATATCTACAAAAATTATTCTATATTTTCTTATATTCTTTGTTAACAAAAAGGCCGATAAAGTTGATAGCAGATTTTATTCTTACACTGCATTTTTTAATCGCGGTCTTAATCACTTCTGGATTTTTTATAATCCCAGTTGGATATAAATTGAAGTGGAATTGGTGCAAAAGTTTTAAAATTAGAACCATCCATACTATCGCCATTTTGATTGTCACTGCAGAAACAGTCTTGGGAATTACTTGTCCATTAACATCGATAGAAAACAGTTTTCGCGGAATTTACAACTCTGAATCATTTGTATCTTATTGGTTTAGAGAAATTCTATATTGGAATCTTCCGATGGAGTTGTTTTTATTCGTTTATAGTGTATGTCTGATATGGACAATAACAATGTGGAAATTATTTCCACCTAATAAACTTTAACAGGAAAGGAGAGTTAAAAAAACAAAATCAAATTTTCAATCAAGTTCGAATTTGTCCTTATAATCACGAATTAAACTCAGATCTTGTTTAGATTTGTACAAAACAAAATTCCCAATTATCAAAACATCTAAATCAGTACCCATAAAACAATTAAAAGCATCCGTTGGAGTACAGACGATAGGTTCCCCCCTCACATTAAAAGATGTATTTACTATTACTGAGCAACCGGTCAAGTTCTTGAATTCTACAATAAGATCATAATAGTCTTTATTAGTATTTTCATGGACCGTTTGTACCCTTGCAGAATAATCTACGTGAGTGACTGCAGGAATCTCAGATCGTTTAATATTCAGCTTATCTATTCCAAAAAGATTTTTCTCTTCTTTAGTCATCTCTGTACGAATCTCTTCTTTCACATCCGCTACAAGCAACATATAAGGACTATCTTCATGAAGTTCAAACCAGTCGGAAACATCTTCCCTGAGGACAGAAGGGGCAAAAGGCCTAAAACTCTCTCTATATTTAACCTTTAGGTTTAAAGTTTTTTGAGTATCTTCAGAGCGTGGGTTACCTAGTATAGACCGGCTTCCTAGAGCACGTGGACCAAATTCCATCCTCCCTTGAAACCAACCGATGGCATGACAGTCTGCCAAGCATTTTGCAGTAATTTCAATCATTTCTTTTCGAGAATGTTTTTCATAAACGGCACCTACTTCAACTAATTCTTTTTCTATTTCTTCATCAGAGAAACTTGGTCCAAGAAGGGCGCCACTCATTGAATCATCAGAACAAATTTCTCTGGGTTTTCCAAATTCATCATGCCATAGAGCTAGAGCTGCACCTAGTGCTCCACCAGCATCACCTGCCGCAGGCTGAATCCAAATATTTTCAAACGTATTATCTCTCAGAACCTTTCCATTTGCGACACAATTCAAAGCTACTCCTCCAGCTAAGCAGAGATTTGGAATCTGATAGTCATGAAATAAACTTCTTGTCATAGAGAGAATAATTTCTTCAGTCACAGATTGAATTGAAGAAGCAATGTCCATATGAAATTCAGTAAGCAATTCATCCTCGGAACTTCTAAGAGAATGATTGAAAAGTTCTTCGAATTTCTTGTTAGTCATCGTAAGACCAGTCGCATAATTGAAAAAAGACTGATTTAACCTAAAAGAGCCATCATCCTTAAGATCAATGAGATTCTCTAAAATTAGTTCCTTATATTTAGGTTCACCGTAAGGGGCTAACCCCATGAGTTTGTATTCTCCACTATTCACTTTAAACCCAATATAATACGTAAATGCAGAGTAAAGCAGTCCAAGGGAATGAGGAAAATGCAGTTCCTTTTCAATTTTCAAATTATTACCTTTTCCAATACTAACACTTGTAGTTGCCCATTCTCCAACTCCATCAAGTGTTAAAACTACAGCCTCCTCAAATGAAGAAGGATAGAACGCACTAGCAGCATGACTAAAATGATGTTCTGAGAACATGAGTTGTTCGGAACGGAATTTCTTATTTTTCCTTCGAAATTGTTTTAAAAGAAAATCTTTTAGAAATAGCTTTTCCCTAAGCCAAATTGGTATCGCCATTCGGAAAGATTCGAATCCTTTTGGCGATGTAGTGATATATGTTTCTAGAAGTCTGTCAAATTTCAAGAATGGTTTATCATAGAAAGCAACATAATCTATTTCGTTCATTTTCAAATTGGATTGCAGAAGCACATTTTCTATTGCTTTCTCTGGAAACCCTGCATCGTGTTTTTGCCTGCTAAATCTCTCTTCCTGACAAGCCGCAACAATTCTTCCATCTATTAGTAGTGCAGCGGCGCTGTCATGATAAAAAGCCGAAATACCTAAGATATTCATTTTTTCTAAAAAAGCGCATAAATAAATGGGGCAACGGCAGAACCAGAACTTAGAACAATCAAAATACCAAAAACACCAAGAACAAGCATTACGGGTAAAAGCCAAAATTTCTTTCTGACTTTTAAAAACAACCATAACTCAGCAATTATTGATAACATTTAAAATCCTTCAGAACTGATTTTTCATTGACTGACGAGATGTTTTACGGGGTATCCAGTAACTATTTTTATTTTTTAGAAACTTTCTCTGTAGTGGGTCTTTTCCCATCAAACGTATAAAAATACCCGTAGGTATAATAGCAAATACAAAAACCAATCCCATAACAATGGGTGAAATTATCCTTCCCAGCAACATCCCAAACTTAAACCATAAAAAATTTAAACTCTTTAACATTGAAGGTTGCAAAATAGAAATTAAAAAGAACAATACAGAAACAACAAGAGCCCACAAACGTACCTGTTCATAAGAAAAACTAGGATAGAAGGAAAAAACAAGAAAAACTATTGAAAAAATAATTCCAAAACTTCGTTCTGAACCCTGTTTTACTGAGATTGTTGCTTTATCCATAAGATATATTCCTAAATTATATCCTATACTCTGCGAATCTTATGCAAATTTTATCAAGATTCGAGAATTTCTTCTAGAGTAATTTGAAGCAGATTAATTGTATCTGCTCTTTGGAAATTATCAATTTCTAGTGAATCAAGTTTAGAAAGAGAATTCATTAATCTACTTACACCCCCAGTTAAATTTTTTAAACGCCCAGGATCTACAGAGTAACCAATAGCACTAGACATTTTCAAAATATCTTCCGTTGTTAGTTCTAAAGGGTTATCCCCAATCTCAAGTGAAGGACTGTATTCAGACGAAAAATCGGAATGCTGATCTGAAACAAAAACTGGAGGACGTTTTTTCCAAAAAGGATGTATTTTTTCAAACGCAGAGCCTATTTGAAGTATTTTATCTTCTTCGCCCCATCTACCCGCAATTTGAAGGCCAACTGGGAGACCTATTTTAGAGAACCCAGAAGGAATTTGTAAGACAGGATTTCCAATAGTGCTAAATGCCACCGTACATCCACTTATTTCTCCCCATACTTTCATCCCGTCAAGACAATCTTCAATCGTGGGAGGATCCACAGGACAAGTAGGAGTCAAAATAGCATCTACTTCTTGAAAAACCTTTGCAGCTTGGCCAATAAAAAATGTCCTGGCTCTTTGAGCTTGAATATATCTCCAACCTGGAACAAATAAACTCTCCTCAAAGAAATCGGCTCCGGGGGAAACATAATCATCTCTATTTTCAAGTAAGTATTTTTTATGATATTCGGCACTTTCTGGTCCAACTACTGCTGCATATGCAATCTGTCCTTTTTCTGCCCAAGGAATTTCTACTTCTTTCACTTGTGCTCCCAATTCTTCGAAAACAGAAATTGCATCACGAACAACTTGTTCTAATTCAATATCAATCCCAGGCCAAAAATGATTATTTGGAACACCTAATACAAGACCTTCCAATCCGTCATTTAGTTTTCCAGAAAAATCCGGAGGAGGAATTTTCCCTGTAGTAGGATCTTTCTCATCAGGACCCGCCATTGCCTGTATGAGAAAAACTGCATCTTGAACTGTTCGACAAATAGGACCTACATCATCAAAGCTCATTCCAAGTGGTACAGCCCCAGATCTACTTATTCTCCCGTGGGTACAACGAATACCTGTTAGATTGCAAAATGAAGCTGGCAATCGGACCGAACCCCCTGTATCAGAACCAATGGCAGCAATTGCCATTCCAGAAGAGACTGATGCAGCTGAACCGCTGCTACTTCCTCCAGGAGTTCTTGAAAGATTCCATGGATTAAGAGAAGGACCAAAAAATGAATTTGCACCAGTACCCCCTCGAGCAAATTCTTGTAAATTTGTCTTCCCAATAATTACTGCTCCAGAATCGATTAACCTTTGTATACACACAGCAGTTTGCGTAGCAATATTCTTCGACAGTATTTGACTACCTGCTGTCATAGGAAATCCGTCTAAGTCAAAAAGATCTTTTATTGCAATAGGAATTCCATGTAGGGGACCTCGAATATCTCCTTTTCGTGCTTCTTCTTCTAAGATGCTCGCTTGTTCCCTAGCAAGATCAAAAGTCGTAGTAACAAATGCATTTATTGTAGAATCTTGAGCATCGATCTGTTCAATACAGGATTCAAGAAGTTCCGTAGGTTTTAACTCCTGAGATTTAATCAGTGGGAACAATTCAGCAATTGAAGCAAATGACAAATTCTTCTTTTCCATTTAGTTTCCTAACTTATTTATTAAAATTATTTTTCAACAATAAAATGTTCACGTTTGGACTCTCCAAGATGTTCCATTCCATTCTCTGTAACGAGAACTGTGTACTCAGCATGTACACCACCTTCTCCAAATTTACCAGAAGGAAGCTCAACAGAAAGTACTGAACCAGCAGGAAAAGGAATATCTGAATTATCTGGTAAAAAGGGATCATTTAATGGCATCGGGTCACTTAGTGTATATGGCAATTCACGAGCTTCTATTCCCATCGTATGTCCACAAAATGAACCATTATAATTAGGAAGGCCATTCTTCTTAGCAGCGTCTAATGCGGCATGAAAAATCTCTGAAGGTTTAACTCCAGAACGAATAACGCCAAATGCAGCTTGCAGGCCAGCTTGAATTGCATTCCATTGATTTTTTCTGGATGCATCTGGTTCTCCAAATGATCCGCAACATCCAACATCTGCACAGTAATGATTAAGTCTCATTCCAGCATCAAAAAAGAAACCATCTCCCTTTTCAAAAGCACGATCTGATGGTGGAAAAATGGAAGCAGATCTTCTTCCACCTCCCAAGTGGAACCAACTCCATTTTCCTCCTCCAGCAGCAACAGTTCTATAGTAATGACTCGCAATCTCACGCTCAGTTTTCCCTACAGCGAGTTCTGCATGAAATGCCTGCAAGGCTTTTTCATTTAAAGAGGCTGCTTCTCTAATTCTCTCTATTTCTTCTGGAGTTTTTTGAAGACGAATTAAACGGAATAAATTTGCTCCATCAATGAAGGAAATCTCGGGGAACATTTCCTCAATTGCAGAACGAGACGCAGGACGAATTCCTTCATTATCAATTGCTACTCTCCCTTTGTGAATTCCTCTCTCTTTCAAAATTCTAGCCAGTGCTTTCACAGAAGTTTCTTCCCTAGGAGCATCTTCAGCAATAAGATTCAAATAATTCTTCTCTTCTTCGTTTGCGCCTTGTTCTTCGGGGTCCATATTTAGAGCAGAGCGAGGACCATATCCCCTCACATCTTCTATCCAGGAACCTGTAGATGAATAATAAGTTTCATCTTGTCTAGAGACTATCAGTGCAGGCGCAACTTCATTCCTACTAAAAAACAGAGCAAACGTTTCTGTAATCGGATCTCCATAAGTATATTGAGCCCATCCCTGAAATCCTGATAGATAAAGAACGTTATGTCTTGTAGTCGCAAGTAATGCTTCAATATCAAATTCTTTCATCAACTGTAGTGCTCTATCCTTGTTAAAAAGCATTCGCATCTCTCCTATGAAAAAACGACTTCAAATTGCTAATAATAAAAGTCTTACAAAAACACTAGATAGATGGTAGATACTACATGAAAGACGGGAAGTTTAAAATAAGTTACAAAAAAGCAAACAGAACGAAATTAACGTAATTCTTTTTGTCTGTTCAATGCAGTAAGAGAAGTTACGCATTATATCCTATGCCATTAAATAACCACCACAAACATTTAGTAGTTGTCCATTTACATAACTGGACGCATCACTCGCAAGATATACAGCTGCACCTGCAATATCTTCCGGCTTACCAATTCTTCCAAGAGGAAGACCAGACAGATAGGCTTTTACTGCTAATTCTTGCATGACCTGTGTCATTTCAGTATCTATTAATCCTGGGCCAATACAGTTTGCACGTATCCCTTTACTTCCCCATTCTTTTGCTAAAGAACGTATATACGGAATTAGCCCCCCCTTAGCAGCTGCGTAATGCGAAGCTCCGGTTACAGAACCTACTATACCCGCAACCGATGCAACTTGAATAATCACACCATATTTTCTCTTTGCCATTCTTGGAAGTAAATGTTTCGTTAAATTAAAACATGAAGTTAAATTTACACTAATCATTCTATCCCAAATCTCATCCGGCATTTCATCAATATTATATCTATTATGAATGCCAGCAACGCTAGCCAATGTGTCGATTCCACCTAATTTATCGTCCATTTCCAAAACCATTTCTTTAACCTGAGATCTATCTGTCACATCTACTGTACATATATGACATTTCAATCCTTTGTCGATCGATTTCTTTTCTAAATCTTTAAGACCTTCTTCTTTAATATCACATGCGATTACTTCCGCACCAAATTCCATGAAAGCTTCCGCAATTCCCCTTCCAATTCCTTGGGAGGCACCCGTGACCAATGCTTTCCTATCTTGCAAATGAAATTGTATAGACATAAAAACTCCTCCTTCCAAATTAAAACCTAAAAAAATTATAAAAGGTGTAAATTATTCAGAATTAATTTATACCCTTTATCATTCAGATGATTATAATCTAATGGGCCATGAAGAAAGTCCTCTTCCCCTGCTTTTTTAATAACCTCAGTCATATCCAAAAAAATCAAGTTTTTTAATTTTGCAAATTCTCTAATAGAATTACGTATAAAGAGACTTCTCCTTTTGTTCTCCGAATTTGTTATCAAAAGTTCGCCTTTAGATTGATATATATGAATTGAAATAGGCTCTTCCCAATTATAAGAGGTAACAATAGAAGGCAAGTAAATTATCGTTATTTTCCTACTATTGAAATTTTTCTTTAAATCAGAAATGGCAGCAAATGTTACATCTAAAGCTTTATGAATATCATCTTTTAACTCCATCGCAGCACTCTGCGGCCTTATTGGAAAATTTTTCTCTGTAGATAAGAATTTTACTTGATTCTTCTTCCATTTATTACTTCCCATAATTGAAGGATTTTTCGACTGAAGAGTCTTTGATATTCGATTATAGTTCTTGTCTCCTACGATGTAATGAGAAAAACGTTTTAGAGAAGAAATGAAAAGTGAAGGAGATTGTCTTAAAATATCAAAAAGTGGGAAATAAAATCGAATTCTTCTTTTCCATAAATCATGAAATTCAGACTCCATAAATTTTTCAAGACTTTTAGATTTTTTAAAAGAAAGGTGAGCCCAATTATTATCTAGATCATTTCCTTCATAAAACAAAAAAATAATTTCTTTCGGGTCATTGATACTAGGCAAAAAAGGAGTCTGATTGATTAGTCCTACACATAATTTCATTTCTTTTACAGCTCTTAAATTCCCATATCCATACCTTGCAAAAATAAGATAATTTTTTTTTGTTCTTTTCCTAAGTTTATGGAAAATTCCGTACTCTTCTTTTCCTTCTATAAATTCGTCTCCTGCTCCTGCAGCATTTGAGTCTCCTAAAACTGCAATCCAATTATCGAATTTTCCATCGTGAGTATCATGATAAAAAGTTTGATAGCAGGGATCTAAAAAACCCATAACCGTTCTGGAAAAATATTTCTGATTAAAAACAACTGGAGAAAAGATAACTAAGAAAATATTTGAAACCAAAAGCAAGAAAATAGTCACACAAAAAATCACAAAAAAATCTTTTAATTTAGCTCTTAGGCTATGCATATATCACACGTTTGTTATTTTTTTCTTATTTGGGCGAACTAAACCATAGTGAGAACGTAATGTGGTTCCTTCATAAGAAGTTCTAAAAAGACCACGTTTTTGTAATATCGGAACAACTTCATCGACAAATATATCAAGTACATGGGGAAGAAGAGGAGGCATTAAATTAATTCCGTCTGAAACTCCATCGTTTAACCAATCTTGGATTAGATCTGCGACTTGCTCAGGAGTCCCAGTAAAAAGGAAATGTCCGCGAGCAGTAGCTAACTTAGAAAGCAACTGTCGAAGTGTAGGCTTTTCTCTTTTAACTATTCCCACTATAACTTCTGTCCTGCTTCTTGCAGCTTGAACTGTTTCAGGATCAGGAAAATCCTCAGGAGAAAGAGGATCATCCATTGAGAGATGAGAAAGATCTACTCCACCGAATCGATGAGAAAGTCTCTCACGTCCAACTTCTGGATCTGAAAGATCATCTAACTCTCTTGCTATTTTCTTTGCTTCAGATTCTGTAGAACCAATTACTGGACTAAGTCCAGGCAAAATTAAAGTCTGGTTAATATCACGCCCTTCTGATTGGACAAGGGATTTGATATTTTTATAAAAATCCTGTGCAGTTTTCTTTTCCATCTGCGCAGTAAAAACAGCCTCTGCATGCCTAGAAGCAAAACGTCTCCCCGTTTCAGAAGAACCTGCTTGAACAAATACTGGTCTTCCCTGTGGAGATCGCGGAACATTAAGTGGACCTCTAACATCATAAAATTCACCGTGATGATCGATCGGGTTTATATTTTCATAATCTGCGTAAATTCCACTATTCCTGTCATCTATCACTGCATCGTCAGCCCAACTATCCCAGAGTCCATTAACAACGGTCATAAATTCTTCTGCCCGTTCATAACGATCAGAATGACTTACTTGTCTTGTGTCACCATAGTTCAGTGCAGCATCAGCCAACCAGGAGGTAACAATATTCCATCCAATTCTGCCATTACTAATATGATCTAAAGACGCAAATTGTCTCGCTAAATTAAAAGGCTCGGTATACGTAGTCGATGCAGTCGCAATTAACCCAATTCTACTGGTAGAAACTGCAAGTGATGCAAGGACTGTAATTGGTTCGAGCCAGGTACGTGCCGTCCGACGTACTTCACCACGAACAGACAGATGGTCAGCCAGAAAAATCGAATCAAACAGGCCTTGCTCTGCCTTTTGTGTGACACCTTTATAATACTCAATGTCCGTAAGAGCATATGGAGAGGAATCAGGATGCCTCCAAGAAGCCTCATGATGTCCACGACTGGCAATAAATAAATTTATATGAGCTTGTTTCTTCAAAAAAATTTTCTTTCTATTTTGATGGTATAACAGGTAATAATACATACGCTTCGCTATCACCACCTGTATGCAAAGTAACTTTTCCGCCATAAATAGACATAGGTCTGCTATCAGGATCCGTGTGAGTCATTCCTCCTGTTCCACGTGTTCCATAGTGGAATTGTTTTGCAAAATCACTTAAATCTCCAGGGTAGATATAATCCTGCCCCCTCACTGACAGTGCAAGTTGCCATCCAGCTGGCACAACAATACAAGAGGAAACAATTTCAATATCACACTCATATATATCACCAGGAGAAAGCATTTCTGCTTTATCATGAGGGTGATACGGACGGTAAAACGAACTCTTTTCTGGACAAAGAGCCCTATGAGAAACACGCAACCAACCATTCGCAATTGCTGTGTTTGGATCTGTTGATCCCATAAAGGTCTCTTCTTTTCCTTCAGGATCAAAAAGTCTTAAAACTAAGAACAAATCTGCGTCTTCAGTTGCAGAAGAAACAAATAATTTAGATGCCATTGGTCCTGTGATCTCCATAGGAGATTCAAGTTTTGGCATCCAAAAAGTTACACCATCACCAAGCGCTTCGTATTCAACAGAACTTTGCTTAGAAACAGGTTCAGAATTGAGGGATCTACTTTCTGCATCCAGAAAAAATTTCGTCCATTGAGTCCTTTCCAGAGGCCACTCATTTTCATCACGACGCTCAAATTTTTCACCTGGATGACGGACATTAAGCATGACTTTTGGGGTTTTCTCCCATCCATTATCTATATCTTTCAAATAGTGATCGAAGAATCTCTTCTGCAAATCTAATCCATAAGCACTTGAGAATAAAGACCAATGAGAATCTCCATGCGCTTCTAACCATTTCTCTTCTGAAGATGACTCAATAAACCCATTAAAGTTTCCTCTAGGGTGAATACCTTGACCACCCCAATTTGCACAAGATAGAAGGGGAATTGTGATTTTCGAAAAATCTGCTCTTCTTGACTCCCACCATTCTCCATCGAAAGGATGTTTTTTTGCTTCCTCGAATGCATCTACTCGATTTTTGGCCAGTTCTTCCTCTGATAATGTAACTGGTCCCGTCACATATTCTCCAGTATTTGGATTCTTTAAACCATTTTCACCTCTACCGTGTTGAATATTAACAACCTGATGTTTTGCCCAGCGTTTTTGAAATTCACTTAATATCCCGCCATGATATCCAGAATCTCTATATGGATCATTTCCTCCTTCCCACGGTATAATCGCCGTTAAATGAGGAGGATTCTTCTCCGCAACTCTCCACTGATTCCTAGAATAATATGAAATACCTAGCATTCCTACTTTTCCGTTACTCCAGTCTCTTGTACCCGCCCATTCTATACAATCGTATAAATCTTCTATTTCAATTGGGGCATTTGGATTCATAAAACCTTCTGAGCAACCGGCACCTCTTGAATCAAAACGAACACAAGCGTACCCATGAGGAACCCAACACTCCGGATCCGTTACTTCCCAATTTTGATATTTATTCGTCGACATCTGTAAAATTTCAGGATAATCCTCAACCATTTTATTCCACTGAAATGGATATCCCTCTTGATAAGCCACACCTTTTGCATAAATTCCATAAGTGAGTATGGCAGGGTATTTTCCATCATCGTCTGGACGATAAATATCACATCGAAGGGTAACTCCGTCTTTCATTTCCAATGGCACATTCCAATCGATACGCATCCCATCCTTAACTTCACTCTTAAATTCAATCATCTTTTTACCTTTCAATTTTTATCAAAGAAAAAAGTTTAATTAATTATTTAATGCATAAAGATGAGTGTAGACCACCAAGTTTACACTTGTCTAAATAATTTCATGAATTAAATGAATTGTAAATTTTTAATAAGTTTCTTAGAGTGACCCAATCAATTTATACTTTTAAAATTCGAAATTATTTCCTTATAGTTCCAAAACTAAAACCTGTTATAAGATGCTTTTGGATCAAAACTCCAAGAATCACAACCGGAATCGTTATAATCGTACCAATCGCCGCCTGAGGACCGTATAACCTTCCCTCAACAGCACTTTGAAACTTATTAAGCAAAACAGGCATGGTAGTAACTTTTGGTTGTGTGAGAGTAAGAGCAAGAAGAAATTCACTCCAATTCAAAATGAAAATGAAGAGGAATGTAACAACCATTCCGGGAGCAACGAGTGGAATCACAACACGTCTAAGCGTATATAAACGACTTGACCCCATAATTCTTGCAGCATGTTCTAAGGTATAAGGAACTTCATCAATAAAACTGAGCATCATCCAAATAACAAAAGGAAGAGTAGTAGCGACATAAAGCAAACTCAAACCTATGTAACTGTCAAACAAACTAAATCTAATCTGAAATAACGTATCCGTTGCATAAGGAATCAAGATCGCATAGTACATGACTATCGGGATTGCAATAACAATAGGAGGAACCATTCTAATAGTAAGAATAATATATCTAAAATTCTTTCCCCCAACGTTAAATCGAGAAATTGAATATGCCAAAAAAGTGCCTAATAGAAGTGCAATAAGAGAACTGACGGATGCTATAGAAGCAGAGTCTCCTAGAGCACCCCAAATTGTATAGGCTTGATCGGTAGCTTCACGACTAAGTTCCTCTCCCATTGAACTAAAAGCAAAAATTTGACGGTAATTATGAAGAGTAGGCTCATAACCACCTCCAAGAAAAGATGGAAACCAATTAGGAGGCCAGGCCACCCAGTCACCTGAATCTTTAAAGGAAGTGGAGATCATCCAAAAAATCGGAAATAGAACGATACTGGACCATAATAACAAAATAAGATGACGGAAATAAGAAAAAAGATTATACCTTTTCACTAAGGAAATATCTTTTCTATTATTTGCGAGAGTCTTTTTCATATATTTTGTTCCTCTTGAACTATTGCTCGCTCACGAACCAGCAAATGAATACCGTAAAATATTAAAAATGAGAACATAATAAGTAAAAGTACAGAAGCAGCAGCTCCAAAACTATACTTATTGAATATCCAGACTTGTCTCCACAAGAAGAATGCAATGGTTTCCGTTGCAGTTCCCGGTCCTCCAAAAGTAAGAAGAACAGCTTGATCAAAGATCTTTAAGGCTTCCATCAAACGTATAACTACCGCAATAATAATAGCGGGTTTTAAAAGAGGGAGATGAACCCAAAAAAATATTTGCCATCTACTAGCCCCAAGAACACGTGCTGCATTCGTCAACTGTTGGGGCAGAGCACTAAAACCAGATAGAAAAATTAGAAATGTTAACGATGTCCATTGCCAGACATCTGCTAAAATGACTGCCCATTGAGCTGCAGCAGGATGAGACAACCATCTTATACGAGGATTAATCCCAAACATTTCTAAAAATGGAGATAAAATCTGATTCAGTGGTCCAGAATCGACATATATCATAGAGAAATTATATCCTGCGACTACTGGCACTACCATCATCGGGATAAGGAAAATTGTTATATAAAATCTTCTTCCTCTAAAACTCTTATAAACAAGCATAGCAAGAAAAAATCCAATTAATAATTCTAAAATAACTGCTGTACCTGCAAAATAAAAAGTTCTACCCAGAGCCCACCAAAAATCTTCGGTTGTGATAACTTTTACATAACTACCAAGGCCATCAAAATATGCTCTTTCAAAAGGACGGTTAGCTCTCCACTTAAGAAGACTGATATACACAGTTAGGATGAAAGGTATCGCCAATAAAAGAAGAAAAAAACCTTCAACTATTACAAAAGGAATAAGTCGAAAAACTCTTTCTTTCCCAAGCCAAGTAATAAAGCCTGCTCTCTTTTTATTAGACTTTATGGAATCAGCCACTTTTCTCCTTTCACATCTTTGCTAAAAAAAGAATATACTCACCCTAATACAAAACTGCATCAGGGTGAGTATTCTACTTTGCATGAAAATATAGAAATTAGAATTTATCTATATATGCTCCGCTTCCAACACTCTTTCTCCAAGATTTTATCTGCTCTTTACGGCCGATATCATCAGTGATTCTATTCCATCCTTTTTCAATTTTCTGAGCCGCTTTTTTTGCAGACATATTTCCTTGCATCACCTGTGCAAGATTCTTATCTAAAACATTAAAATATTCGTAATTACCTTCGATCATAAGTAAAGAAATAGCATTCTTCGCATTTTTCATTGTCATTTTCACAAAAGGTTCTGTGTGCTTTGCAAGAACTGCCTTATTGGTTAGATTAGATTTTCGCATTGGATCCCAAAAACCTTTTGGATCCGCAATTGCTTCATCTCCTTTAGTCGGTCCCGTAAACCATTGTATGAAATAATAGGCCAGTTCTGGATGCTTACTGTATCGATTAACCATATATCCAGTACCGGCAGCTTGAGGTGCACGACGTACTAACTTTCCATTAACATTCACAGCAGGTACAGGACATGCAAGTTGATTTCCACTAATCTTGCTCTTTGGACTTCGATTTGCATATCCCATTGCAGATGGAAAAGACATAAACGAAAATGCTTGGCCACTACCCCAATGAGGATAAAGTTGAGGAGTTCCCCATCCTTGAACATCTGGGGGCATATATTTCACTATCGAAGAAAATTCTTTTATAGCTCTTATACCATTAGAAGAATTTATAGTTGGATTCATATTCTTATCAAAAAGAAGTCCACCTAAATATGCTGGGAAATGACGGTAGGAAAAATTAATACTCCTATATGCTTGGGCACCATAAAGAGGTTTTGTAAATTTTTTGCCCCATCTTGTCTGTCCTTTCTTGGTATGAAAAAACTTTGCCATCTGTTCCCATTCTGCCATTGTTTTAGGACAACCAGGTTCTTTCCCAAATTTCGCCTTATACTCGGCAGCACCCAGTTTCATTATATCCGTACGTAAAAACAGAGCGATATGATCACCGTCTAAAATAAACCAATAATTCTTGCCATTGTATGTCTGTTGCGCACGAAGACCCGGATCTATACCAGAGAAATCGGGCTTACCTTTCTTGATATATTCATCAAGAGGTTGAAGCACCCCTGCACCTGCTGCATCCGGAACGACATAAGGAAAATGATTTAAAATATCATATTGTCCTGTTTTGGCTACTGCTTCTGCCATGATCTTAGACGGAATGTCCGTATACCCGTACTGTACCGTTTTAATTTTAATTCCTGTCAGTTTTTCCCATTGCCTTAAATATTTCGGCTGAGAATTCTTAAAAAGAGATATTAAAAGCATGGTCTGGGTGGGATTCTTAAGATTATGTTTCTTAATGTAAGATTTTGCGCCATTAATAGCTCTTTCTTCGACAGTTGTTCCAGGCAAAGACTTTGCATATCCAAATGTGACAGATACAACTAAGAAAACAAAAAGTAGTGCTATTCCCTGAATTATTCGCTTCATAGAAACTCCTCCTTTTCTCTTAAAGTTGTCATGTCGTCAGTTAAGAAGACACGGTATTAAATGGGTTCATAAAAACCCTTAGGATGAAATGTAAATTTTACAATAATCTTCAGTCTCCTTTTAAAAACTATTCTAATCGGTCTCCATTTTCATTATCAAAAAAGTGCAAACCCTTAGGATCAAAAGTAAAATGAATAATATCTCCAGCCGCAAATTCTCTATCTGCATCAACTTTTCCTACAAGAAGGTCTTCTGTCCCGTAGGAAAAGAAAACAAGCGTTTCGTCACCAAGAGGCTCTATCAATTCAACTTTTGCTTCCGCCCCATTTTCACTAATAATTACATTTTCGGATCGAACACCAAGGTTTATACTTTCTCCAATAATTGATTCAGGAATTAGACCTTTCGGTAATGAAACTTCAAAAGAACCTGAACTAAAAGTTGCACTAGATCTAAAAATCAAACTTCCGGAACTAGAAAAAGAACCAGAAATAATATTCATGGTTGGTTGACCAAAAAAAGTTGCTACAAACTGGTTTGTTGGTTTTCTATAAATCTCTAAAGGAGTTCCAATTTGTTGAACGTGTCCTTTTTCCATAACCATGATTCTATCTGCCATAGTCATCGCTTCAGCTTGATCATGAGTGACATATAGGAAAGTAGATTTTAATTCTTCGTGAAGTCGTTTGAGTTCGGTGCGCATTTCAATTCTTAATTTGGCATCTAAGCTAGAGAGCGGCTCATCCATTAATAAAACCTCGGGTTTATTTACGATAGTACGTGCTAAAGCAACCCTTTGAGCCTCACCCCCCGAACACTGGGAAGGCTTCTTTTCAAGCAAATGAACAATTTTCATTGTTTCAGCAACTTTTTTTACTCTTTCTTGTACTTCATGTTCCTGGACTCTCTCAACATTTAGCCCGAATGCTATATTTTTAGAAACGGTCATATGAGGGAATAAAGCCAGATCTTGAAAAACCATACCTAGACCACGCTCTCCGGGTTCTAGATCATTTATTACACGATCTCCAATCATCAAAGTTCCGCTTGTAGGATTTTCAAAACCTGAAATCATATTAAGAGTGGTTGTTTTACCGCAGCCAGACGGACCAACCAGAACCATAAATTCGCCATCCTGAACTTGCAAGTTCACACCTGCAACCGCAGTAATATTTTCACCAAATTTTTTCACTAGATTTTTCAGATTGATTGATGCCAATATTTACTCCCTTCAAATATGACCAAAAGAAGAAGTAAACCAAGAAAACGTAGGCACGAATAACGAGGTCTTAAAATTCCCAAAG
>DFQF01000028.1:48442-49131 GCA_002377645.1 Nitrospinaceae bacterium UBA3496
AGAGCCATGGATAGTCAAGTTAGTTGAAAAATCGACCGATTAATCTTTTGGTTTTAACGAATTACTCTTAATGATAAAAAAATTATTCCCATAACATTTCTAAGAATAATTTAATTGTTTTCCTAGATAAACTCCGATTTCTCTTATAAGAAACATGTGCACTAAAATCTGCATTTTTTGACAATTCAATGGACCACAATGGTTCTATTCTATTTGGGATCATAGAATATCGTACATCTATAATTCGATTATTGTTTTTTTTGTCTAAAGCAAGATATCCATTACTAAACCACCGAAAACGTTCTATATCTTTCGACTGCTGAGAATTCTTTTTCAACCAAAGAAAACTAGATTTTAAATTTAGTTTTGCAATTGAATCACCTGGAAATATTTTTGGAGAAAGTCCAGTTCTCACTGCATCAACATAATATCTTCCAGAATTCTCATAAATCGTTTTCCATAAAAAGATATTTCCTATGCTGGGTTTCGCTTCGACTTGAACCGGGAAATGACCTCTTCGAGTTGCAATCTGTTTACCCATATCAATTGCAGCATTTCTAAAAAAAATACCCAATGCTAAATATAAGATAGCCCAAGCAAGAGCAATTCGCGAAAATTTTCGTTTGTTTTTCAAAAAAGCAGTGAACAAAAAAATAAAAATAGGAATTGTGAACAACGGATCTATGATT
>DFQF01000055.1:0-54422 GCA_002377645.1 Nitrospinaceae bacterium UBA3496
CTGGCTTCTTCGGTTTGTTCTTCTTTCACATCGTCGTTATTTTTATCTTCAGGGGACATTATTTCCTCCGGTTTTTCTTTTTTTTAATGCAAATTATATTGATTAATCTATATAGACTCGTGAAGTTAACAAATGTGTATCTTTGGGTCAATGTTTTTATCTAGAAGTTTTTTATTTAATTAACACTTGCGATATTATGTTATGAATTGATAAAGTGCTTTTTATCTTATTATTATTTTTTTTACCAACCTAATAGGCAATGTATATTACTGAGATTAGGCGAGGAAAATGACAGAAAATCTTTTGGAAGTAAAAAATCTTGTTAAATATTTTCCTGTACGAGGTGGTGTTTTCTCTCGGGTTAGGAATTATGTTAAAGCCGTTGATGGCATTAGCTTTGAAGTTAAACCTGGTGAGACTTTAGGTTTAGTTGGCGAAAGCGGATGTGGAAAATCAACAGCTGGGCGTTCTATTCTTCGATTAATTGAGCCTACCTCTGGCGAGATCTGTTTTGAAGGTGAAAATATTTGTGATCTTAATAATGAGGAATTAAGGAAACGTCGAAGACAAATGCAAATAATTTTTCAGGATCCCTACGCATCATTAAATCCTAGAATGACTATTGGCAGTATAGTTGGCGAACCGTTGACCATACATAATGTTGCGAAAGGACAAGAAAGAAAAGACAAAGTTGAACAATTACTCCACAGGGTTGGATTGCGTCCTGAGCATATTCGTAGGTACCCTCATGAATTTTCAGGTGGTCAAAGACAAAGAATTGGACTCGCGAGAGCTTTAGCTCTAAACCCAAAACTAATTATTGGAGATGAACCAGTTAGTGCGTTGGATGTTTCTATTCAGGCTCAGGTAATTAACTTGCTAGAAGACTTACAAAAGGATTTGGGTATTGCTTATGTAATGATAGCCCATGATCTTGCTGTTGTTCAGCATGTAAGCGATAGAATAGCTGTAATGTATCTAGGAAAGATTGTTGAGCTTGCAGAAGCAGACGAACTTGTATCTTCACCAAAACATCCTTATACAGAAGCACTTCTATCTGCTGTGCCTGTACCAGATCCAACCGTTAAAACGGAACGTATTCTTTTGAAAGGTGATGTTCCTAGTCCTGTGAATCCTCCCTCTGGATGCCGTTTTCACACAAGATGTCCATACAAAGAAGACATTTGTGAGCAAGAGGATCCTCCTATGCTTGAGATGAGCCCTGGTCATACAGTTGCTTGTCACCTCTCAGATAAAATTTATGGAAATAGTGGTTCTTCTGGCGATTCTGCTGCAGCGTAGTTTTCTACCACCTTTTTTTCTTGTTAAATTGTTGATTTTTAGAGTTCTTTGAAAGAGAAAATGGCCGAATTAATTACTCTAAAAGAAATAAAACAAGCACAATTAAATTCTCACAGTTTAATAAGAAAAACTCCTTTAATTCCTTTTACTAATGCACTTGAAGAAAATACTTCGAATTCTCTTTTTCTTAAATTAGAGAACTTGCAAGTTACTAATTCGTATAAACCTCGGGCTGCATTCCATGTAATGGATTCCTTAAATTCTGAACAACGAGCGAAAGGTATTGTAATGACATCTTCAGGAAATTTTGCAAAAGCTTTCGCTCTAGCAGCTACTGTTTATGGTGTAAAGGTAGTTGTAGTCCTTTTAGATCAGACTAGTCGATCAAAAGTAGATGCTATTAGGAAACTTGGCGCAGAGATCGTTTTTTGTGGCACTCATTATTCTTCTAGAAAAGATAAAATGTTTGAGGTTGCGACAAAAAAAAATATGATTGCTATAGACACTACTGAAGATAGAAGAGTTCCTATTGCACATGGAAGTATCGGAATGGAAATTTTAGACGAGCTGGAAGATGTTCAGACTGTATTAGTACCATGTAGTTCGGGAGGTCTTATAGCCGGTATTGCAAGTGCTATTAAGTTACAACGTCCAAGTATTAAAGTGGTGGGAGTTCAACCAAATGGTGCAGCAGCAGCGTATCACTCTTTATTAGCTGGAAAACCAGTTAATATAGATAATTGGAAAAGTATTGCTGATGGTCTTGCTGCAACTAAACCTGGGAATCTTCCATTTGTTCATATTAAAGAAAGAGTAGATGATATTGTTCTTGTAAGTGAAGAAGATATTATTAATTCATTTTCAAAATTGTTAAAAAATTCAAAAATTTTATGCGAGCCAGCAGGAGCAGTTTCAACTGCAGCGTTTTTTGCAAATAAACTAAAAAATCCAGGAAAAACGGTCTCTATAGTTAGTGGTGGAAATCTAACCACAGAGTTGCTCTTACAATTACTATCTTCTTAAATTTGGAAAGGACTCTTTTAACATACTTGTTATCGTTTCTCCTATTGCTATAGAAGATGTTGCTCCAGGTGAAGGGGCGTTACAGACATGTAGAGCTCTTTCGGTGTGAATAATAGAGAAATCATCTATAAGCTTTCCATTTCTATCAATCGCTTGTGCTCTTACGCCCGATCCACCATCAATTAGATCATCCTCTTGAATTTCTGGGAGTAATTCTTGTAATGCTTTAGTAAATGCCTTTTTACTAAGTGATCTATACATTTCACCCATCCCTACTTTCCAGTATTTTCTAGCGAGTTTCAAGAATCCACCATAAGTAATAGTTTCCATGAGGTCTTTAAAATTCAAATTACTTTTTTTATAACCTTCTCTTGCAAATGCTAAAACCGCATTTGGACCTGCTTCGACAGTACCATCAATTCTTTTTGTAAAATGTACACCTAGAAATGGAAAGGCAGGATCAGGTACGGGATAGATTAATCCATTCACTAAATTCTCTCTAGATGGTTTTATTTGGTAATATTCTCCTCTAAAGGGGACGATTTTCACTGGTAGTTTTGCACCTGCTAAACTAGCGATGCGATCTGCATAAAGACCAGCACAGTTTATTAAGTAAGAACTAGAGAACTCTCCATGGTCGGAGTTTATAAATATTTGATTCTTTTTGATTTGAATTTTTTTTATATTTTGATTCAATTTGATTTCTTGATCTTTTTCAAGAAACAGTTTCGCGTAGGCTTTGAGAACTCCTGGATAATCAATTATTCCGGTACTAGGAACCCATAATGCTTTAATTCCCTTTGCATGTGGCTCCTTTTCGAGAAGTTCTTCTTTAGCAATCATTTCTATGCCTTTTACACCATTGGCTTTTGCTCGTTTGTAAAGTTCTTCGAGTCTTGGAATTTGAATTTCATTAGTAGCGACAATGACTTTTCCACAGATTTCGTAATTTATATTGTGCTCTTGGGCAAATTCGATCATTTTTCTAGCACCAGAAACACAAGTTTTTGCTTTCATAGAATCTGGTCTGTAGTAGATTCCTGAGTGAATAACTCCGCTGTTTCTTGAAGATTGGTGCAAACCTAAATCCTGTTCTTTTTCAAGAACAATTAGTCGTAAATCAGGATAAGTATTTGTAATTTGCAGAGCAGTGGATAGGCCTATTATTCCTCCACCAACGATTGCTATATCATAAGTATTCTTTTTCAAAAAATCCTCGAAATTTAAATTTTAAATATTGACGAACCTAGATAGTTTTGCAAAATTTTATATAATGGACAAGATGTACTGTTGACTGTAGATCTATGTGTGAGTATGCTCGCATGCTTAAGTAACTATGCAGTTCTTGTAGTTATGTATTTTAATCGGGGCGTGGCGCAGCCTGGTAGCGCGCCTGCTTTGGGAGCAGGAAGTCGTAGGTTCGAATCCTATCGCCCCGACCAAAACCTTGTTTCCAATCATTTCCGTTGATATCATGAATTATTCATTTTTCTTAAACTTCTAGATTAAAGATGTTTATGGAGCGTTGATCTTTATGAAAGTTTTATATTGCGCCGCAAAGGAGTATTTTGAGCCCGGTGCGTCTGAATCTTACGATTATTTTAATAGCATACGTTCTTTAGGCCATGAAGTGGTTCCATTTTTCTATAGGAATCATTCTTTCATGTACAAAAACTTCAGAAGAAACTGGATTCCTTGGATGAACAGTCAACTAGTTAAAAAAGCGTCAAGTTTTGATGTATTGTTCATTTTTCGTGCAGGCAATATTTTTCCCGAAACGATTCTTGAAATAAAAAAAAATAGTAATTGTAAAACTATTTGTTTTTATGGGGATA
This sequence comes from Nitrospinaceae bacterium UBA3496, assembly GCA_002377645.1. Classification (GTDB taxonomy): domain Bacteria; phylum UBA8248; class UBA8248; order UBA8248; family UBA8248; genus UBA3496. Next base: position 4,161 of record DFQF01000055.1, read on the forward strand.
ATCCATATGGCTCCAAGCAAGATCCAATAGATTTCAAAAAAGTTGCTGCATTTGATCTTTTCATAACTAAAGACACATATTTTCGTGATGAATTAAATTTGTTTGGATTTAATAATGTTGTATTTATGCCACATTCCTACGATCCCTCTTTTTATGGACAATCCTTAACAAAAGAAGATTTGATTCCCTACAATTCTGATGTCGTTTTTATTGGAGGGCACTATGGTTACCGTGAAGAATTCTTTTCTGGCCTTACTGATGATCATGTCGACTTTCAAATTTGGGGACCAAGATGGGAGACTTCCAAAGATCCTTGGATTCTTTCAAAAGTAGTGTCAAGTGATGGTGTTTTTGGTTTGAAGAAATTAAAAATTGCGAAAGCCACAAAAATTTTTATTAATTTAATAAACGGAGGCAATTCAGTTAGATGTCCTGATGACAAACCAATTATTTATTCAGGTGCAGAGGTTTTTGTTTTGTCAAATTATAAGCCTGATATGGACCTAGTTTTAGAAACAGGGAAAGAAATAGTTACATTTAAAAATAGAGAAGAACTGAAAGAATTAATAAGATTTTATTTAGAAAACGAAGAAGAGAGAAAAGCAATTGCTTCTAGAGCAAAAGCAAGGGTCCTTAAAGATCATACTTCGGCCATCAGATTTGAAAAGGCACTTGCTTTGTTGAGTTAGATTGTTTTTCAAAATTATTGAAAGGATATGTGGAAGTGTCTCTGAAAAAATATAAGAGATTTCTTTTAAAGACAAATTTTTTAGAATCGATAGTTTTATTTTTTTTTAGCAAGCTTTTAGCGTATTTCGGGAAAAGTTTTTCTTTCAAAAGTTCGTTTTTAAAGGGAAGTCCAGTAACTCTGAGAGGAAAATCTTCAGACTTTAAAGTTTTTGATGAAATATTTTTAAAGGAACAATACGATAGTCATTTATTGCCTGAAAATCCAAAAGTTATCTTAGATGCTGGAGCAAATATAGGATTAAGTTCAATTTATTTTGCCGCTCGCTTCCCTGATTCTAAGATTTTTGCTTTAGAACCAGAAAATTCCAACTATGAAATATTATCCAAGAATACTAAAAATTTTGAGAATATCATTCCTTTAAAAAAGGCTCTTTGGAGTCACTCTACAGACTTACGTATATCAAATCCGAGTGCGGAAAAGTGGGCTTTTAATTTTACTGAATCTCAACTACCTACAGAAGATTTATATGAAGGAATCTCGATAGAAGGATTTATGAGTGATTATTCAGTTAACGAGATTGATATTTTAAAACTAGATGTTGAAGGGGCAGAAAAAGATATTTTTTCTAAGAATATTAATTGGATTCCAAAAGTTAGGTTAATGATTATCGAATTACATGACAGAGTTGTCCCTGGTTGTTCTAGAGAGTTTTTTGCTTGTACTAGTCAATTCAAATTCGAAGAACATAGAAAAGGAGAAAATTTTTTTTTATTGAGAAGGTAGATTTTTTATCCCCCAAAGGATAGTAGCATTACCTCCAATTCTCCAGTTTCGCAAACCTTTATTTTTGGATTCTTTGAAATTATTTAATTCTCTTAAATGTTTTAAATAAGGAATTAATCTTTTATCTCTAAATCTTGCATAATAGGCCTCCATCCATGACAAATCAGGGTCGTTAAAATATTTTGAAACGGTTCCTTTCTTTTTTATTGCAAGTTTCTCTTCTGTAAAACGTTTGAAATAATTTGGATTTTGTATAGACATAATGATTAGGTTTGCAAGCGTGTGGATATCAAGAGTTTTATTACTGAACAGCAGATTAGATTTTATTTTATAAGTATTTATTCCAATTCTTGAACTAAGTTCTGCTGTGAAAATAAGAGGTTCTAGAGAGAAATTGTGGTAATGAAGTGAATTTTTTCCTCTATTCAATTCTAAAGGTAAAATTCCTTCTGAGAGCATTTCATCGATGGCAATTTCGTATTGAGAAAGTCCTGTTTCAATTAGGTCTTTTCTTTTTAAGACGATTCCATTAATTATATTACTAAAGCCATTCCAGTACGCGTGATTATTTTTTGCACTTGAAGACCCAGTAGAAGAATCTGCAATTAATTCAGCCAAGATAGATATCCATTTCTCAATTCGTTTTTTCTTGTTTTCATTTAGGAATTTTAAATTTTGTAATTTAAAATATGACATTGCAATTGAACCGCTAAGCCATTTTCGAACGTAGATACTTTGATTCCCTACTATTGGTTGTCCAGTCATAGCTAAATTTTTTGCCCATTTATGTAGCCAATTTAAAGCACATTGTGCAATTTTGATGTTTTCTGGTTTGCTAATAATATATAAATCCGAGAGAAATGATACTTTTTCTGCATATTGGTAATAAGGTTTTACGGTTTTTTGCCAAATTTTCTTGTTGCCATAATAAGGTGTTACGTTCACATTTTTTCTCGGCCTAATTATTTTAGGGCAACCTTTCCATTCAATTTTTTCCCCCCAAATTGTGCGCCTTTTCTGAATATCTAATATTTTTTTATGTTCTATTTGAAAGGAAAGAACTGTATGAAAGGGAACGAAATTTAGAAAAAGAAAAACTAGTAAGATTTTTTTCAATTTTTTAATCTTTTTTTAATGGCAAAAATTTTCTTTGAATTCTATTAGTACTTTTGTAATTAATTTTGCAGTTAATGTTCTATACTCTGGTACTGTTCTCAAAATTTTTGGTAATTCTATATGTAGAGCTCTTTTGACCTTTGATATCACTCCAAAATCTTTATTGTCTGTCGCTCTATAATATATAGAGTGAAGTGGTTCAATTCGCAATTCAATATTATTGAAAATCATTTTTGATTTTTTTGTTATATTTTTGTTTTTTTCCCAAAGTTGGAAGAAAATATATGCGTCATACGAAGAGATCCCCTTCGTAGCAATTTCTATTTCTTGTGGAAACTTAGATTGTCCATGAATTTCTACATAAAGACTTTTAGTAAAATTTGTGTGAACACTTAAAACTCTTTTTAAAAATTCTTTGTATACTAATTCGGATCTTTTAGAGAAAAAATGCATTTTTGTAGTTCCAGAATTAAATTTTTCAGAAGGTCGGTTTACATTGATTCTATTTCGTATAAGTCCATCTTTTTCAACAAAACCAGTTGCAATTACAGATGGAAAATTTCCAAGTTCAGAAATTCTTTTAACGAGAATATCGGTTTTTACATCGTTTGTTCCATGTGGTGCAGTGATTGTTATGCAATTTTGAATTTTCGAATTTAAGGTAATCATTTCTCCCCAATTCGACCAAGATAGATTTTTTTCTTGCTTTGTTTGCAAATTAGAACAAGCAGTTAGATTTATAAAAAGACAACTTATAAAAAAAATGAGAATTCTTAAGCAATATTTTTTTTTCAAGAACAATTCATTTTCCTTTTTTGGAGATTAGGCTTTCTTGGTTTTTCCTATTATAATATCAGTGTTTGTAAAAATATATATATACGATTTCTCTTCTGATTGAGGTTTTTATGGCCGAAGCAAAGGATATGGGTGGTGTTGTAGTTGGAACTGCTCAGCCATTTATTGATACTAAAGAAAAAGCAACAGGAGAAACATTTTATCTTGACGATATTGTTCCGGAAGAGGTTCTTATAGGACGAGCTCTCAGAACTCCATATGCACATGCACTAATTCTCTCCGTAGAAGTAGAGGAAGCAAAAAAAATCCCTGGTGTAGTTTCAATTCTTACTGGCAGCGACTTTGAAGCAGAACTCAGAATGACTGAACATATTAAGAGTACTCCTTTAATAGCGAAAGATCGTGTTCGCTATATGGGTGATGTAGTTGCTCTAATTGCGGCCGAGACGAATGAGGCTGCTGATGAAGCATTGGACAAAATTGTCGTAAAATATAAAGTTTTGAAAGTGACTGATGATCCGGTCAATGGATTGAAGAAAAATGCTCCTATACTTTTTCCTGACGGCAATCTTTTGAATCATGGAAAAATTCGCAAAGGAGATCTGAAAAAAGGATTTGAACTTTGTGATGTAGTAGTAGAGAAAGAATATAGGACTCCTGCTATTGATCATTTTTATTTGGAAGTAGAATCTGCTATTGCTATGCCTCTTACTGAAAGAGAGTATCAAATATGGGGTTCTACTCAACAACCATTTCTTGTTCGTCAAAATGTAGCTCGTATTTTGGGATTGACTGGAGAAGGTTCGGTTCGATTCAAGCAGACAACACCAGGTGGGGCATTTGGAGGAAAGAGTGAAGCTAGCTTGGATGTTTGCCTGAGATCTGCACTTTTAGCTCGTGCGTCAAGACGTCCAGTGAAACTTGTATATTCTAGAGAAGAAAGTATGATCGGTTCAACAAAAAGGCATCCTTCAGTTGTTCGGAGTCGTCTTGGTTCTACGAAAGATGGAATTTTGATGGCATGTGAAATTGAAATTTGGTTGGATAAAGGAGCCTATGTAGCAAATGGAGGAGATACCCCTCCTGCTTTTAAAAGAGCCCTGTATCATTCTCCAGGTCCCTATCAGATTCCGAACGTGAAAGTAGATGTTTACTGTGTTCATTCTAATAATCCCTATGGTGGTCAGATGAGAGGTCCAGGTTGTCCACAAGTACATTTTGCCTGTGAGCAACAAATAGACGAATTGTCTAGTTTGCTAAAAATAGACCCAATTCGTTTTCGTACAAAAAATGGTCTTCAAAAGAATACTAAAACGGCGTGGAATCAGGTTTTGTCTGAAAGTGTTGGTTTAGTAGAATCACTTGAGAAAGTTGAAAATGTTTCAAACTGGAAATCAAAGAAAAATCGAAAACAATCAGAAACTGACGGAAGATTGAGAGGTATAGGAGTTGCGAGTTGTCTGTACGGTACGGGCAATGCTTATTCTCCTGCAGAGGCTCACGTTTTTTTAACATCAAAGGGAAAAATTCAAGTCGCTGCCGGAGTGGTTGATTTCGGGCAAGGAAGTAAAACAGTATTAAATCAAATTGCATCCGAAACTCTTGATATTCCTTTCGATCAAATTTTAATGGAAAATGTAGATACTTCTCTAGACCCTTTTGGTGGAACCAGTTCAAGTTCTCGTATAACCATGCAAGGTGGAAAAGCTGTTTTTAACGCATCCGTAAAGGCTAGAGATGAATTACTTCGATTGGCCGGTTTTTTGTTAGAAGCAAATCCAGGGGATCTCGAATTGTATGAAGGAGTAGTTCGTTCTAAGTCCTTTGTAGGAAAGGAAATTAATCTGGAAGATATTGCTAAGGGATTTGTTTCTGATGAGTTAAAGCTTTTAGGAGCATCGGATAGCATTGCCCCTCCTGCAAAGATAGATAAAGAAACTGGTCTAGGAGAACCATATGAAGTATATGGTTTTGGCTCTCAAGTTGCGGAAATTCTTTTAGATCCTGAAACTGGAGAAGTTGAAATTGTAGGAGTATGGGCTGCACATGATGTAGGAAAAGCTATTAATCCAATGGGTGTTTTGCAACAGATTGAGGGTGGTGTGTATATGGGGTTAGGTTTTTGTCTCATGGAAGAAATTGTCCAAAAAGATGGTGTGATGTCTAATCCTGACATGCATGGTTATCTGGCTCCGACGGGATTAGATATTCCAGATTGTATCAAGGGATACATCGTTGAAGATCATTATTCAAATGGTCCTTACGGAGCAAAAGGTGTCGGTGAACAAGTAAATGTGCCTACTGCTGCTGCAGTTGCAAATGCTATTTTTGACGCAACTGGAAAACGTTTTACTATACTTCCTTTATCACCTGATCGAATTGTTGAGAATTTAGATAAATAGATTAGGTCGTTAAATTAACCAATACCCAAATATTGCTTCTTTACTTCTTCATTATTCCATAATTCTTCTGGGGATGTATCGAGAACTACTTTTCCTTTTTCAATAACGTTTACTCTATCCACTGTTTTGATTGCAAATGGTGCATTTTGCTCTACTAATAGTATTGAAAGGCCTTCTTCTTTTAGAGAACGTATAGCATTTCCCAGATCCTGAATAATAAGAGGAGCTAAACCTTCTGAAGGTTCGTCTAAAATTAAACAATCGGGATTTGTCATAAGTGCTCTGCCAACGGCTAACATTTGTTGTTCTCCACCAGACAAAGAACCTGCTTGTTGGAGTTTTCTTTCCCCCAATCTAGGAAAAAGATCATAGATTGCATCTGTGTTCCAGCGAGAAGTACCTTTTTTTTGTTCTGCAACAATCAGGTTCTCCCTTACTGAAAGTGTTGGGAAAATTCGCCTACCTTGTGGGCACAGTCCTATTCCAATATCTGAAATTTCATAACTCGATGTTTTAGTTATTTCTTTATCTTTAAATAAAATCTTTCCATCCCTTGGTGGCACAAAACCCATGATAGAATTAACGAGTGTAGTTTTCCCCATCCCATTTCTTCCAAGGATTCCGAGTGCTTCTCCTGCTTTTAATTCAACACTCATACCCTGTAAAACATAGGAATCACCATAATATGTATGAATTTCTTGAACACTTAGTAATGTACTCATTATCCTTGTCCTAAATAAATTTCTTGCACTTGTTGATTATTTCTAACCTCGTCAACACTGCCTTCCGTCAATAATTGACCGTAATGTAAAACCAAAATATGTTCAGCAACATCAAATATAACATCAAGGTCATGTTCGATAATTAAAATCGCAATATCTTTACTTAATGAATTTAGAAAATTAGCCATCTCTGCAGATTCTCCTGTTGCTAATCCTGCAGTGGGTTCATCGAGCATCAAAACTTTAGGCTCACTTGCTAGTGCCAGCACTATTTCTAATTGTCTTTGTTCTCCATGGGAAAGATTTTTGATTTGTGTATTTCTTTTTTCCCAGAATTGAGATGAACTCAATAACTCTTCTACTTTATCGTGAATATTTTTGAATTTAGATATCGGTCTAAACATTACCATTTTAGTTTTTGTAAGTCCTTGTACTGCTAAAAGAACATTTTCGTAAACGCTAAGACCGGAAAATAAACTAGTTATCTGGAATGTTCTTGCAAGTCCTAGCTCGACTCTTTTGTGTGTAGGCCAGTTAGTAACATCCTGGTCATAAAGAGTTACTTTGCCCCTAGTAATTGGTATAACTCCAGTTATTAGATGAAAGAGAGTAGTTTTTCCGGCTCCATTTGGACCGAGTATACCTCTTCTATCTCCGGGACTAAGTGTAAATGATACGTCGTTAACCGCAGTTAGCCCACCGAATTCTTTAGTCACATTTTCAAGTTGTAAAGCTACTTCTTGATTATTCAATTTCTATCCCATCTAAAAATTGTTTGCCGCTTGAAAAATCAAGCGGCAAACATAGTTACAATTTATCTACAATGTTTACATGCAGGATAATTCTTGCTGTAAACAGGTTGTTTTAGGAATTTCTCTGCTGAATCTGGATAGAATTGCCCTATTGCTGGGTAAGTCTTGATAACTTTATTCCAAAGAGAATTTGGTTTAACACCTAATCCTTTATGGTCTCCAGGAATTCTAACAACTTTTCTAATATAGACGTTATGCACTGGATTGTCATATTTGTCTAAGTAAACAGGCCCTCTAATTGCATCTACTCTTAGGGAGCTCATTGCAGCTTTAAATTTATCTCTATCGTATTTATAATTGATTTTTTCTAAAGCTTTGTGTATGAACAACGCAGCTGTGTAACAACTTTCGGAATAGTAGGAAGCCATTTTTCCGTATCGTTTTTGATATTCTTTAACAAATGCCCTGTTCTTTTTTGTGTCCAATGCAGCACTGTATTGACCAGCTGTAATATATCCAATTGCTTCATCTCCCATATTTGGCAAGATGAACTCATCAGCGCTAGTGATTCCACCTAGCATAGGAGCTTTAAATCCAGCTCCCCTAAATTGTTTTGGGAAGGATAATGACATACCGCCTACCATTAACGTGAAAACTGCATCCAAATCTTTTGGGAATTTAGCAAGATAAGGAGCGAAATCTTTTGTTCCTATTTTTGGCCATAATTTTTTAATGATTTTACCGCCACACGCTTCAAAAGTCTTTTGAAAACCACCTACGGTTTCATAACCAAAAGCGTAATCAGCAGCAATAGTCACAACTTTTTTAAATCCTTGTTCACAAGCCCACTGACCCTGCGGATGACTATTTTGACTACTAGTGAAACCTAAACGAACAAAGTTTTTATATCTTTTTCTTTGAGTTAGGTCATCTGCAGCAGGAATTGGAGAGATATATAAAACTCCACTTCTTTCCGCAACTGGAGCAAGTGCATAACCTGTACTTGCAAGAAGACCACCCGAGAAAAGATGAACTTTATCACGTTTAATTAGTTTCATTGCTTTTCTAACGTTTACCGGTGGTTTTGCTAAATTATCTTCATATATAAATTTCACTTTCAATGGACCAAATTTATAGTTTTGCTGATCTAAGTACATTTTAAAACCATTTGTCATATCTTTACCAATTTGTGCTGCCCAACCAGTTTTTGCAGCAAGCCAACCAATCCGAAACTCTTTTTCCGCCGAAGTCGCATCTTTTACCGAAAAAGTAAAACTCAGCGCAACTACTGCTACTAATAGAACTAGTTTTTTCAACATTTGGAACCCTCCGTTATGTGAAAAAAAAAAATAATTACTACTTTTCCATTTCTTTTGACGAATTACGTATTTTACTAAAAATACCGAGTATTCCTTCTACCTTGTATAATCTGCTGATCATGATTGTCATAATGTAGATAGCGCCAAGTATCAAAGGCCATCGTTCTACATAGATACTTACAAACTGTTGAAGTATTTTAATGATACTAGCCCCAATGAACGGCCCTAGTAAGGTGGCTGGACCTCCCAGTGCAACCATAAAAAGTGCTTCGGCAGAGGTAATCAATTCTAAATCAGGAGGACTCACGAATAAATTAAAGAGTGTCCATAAAAATCCTGCTATGCCACTAAAGATACCTGCCACTATGAAAGCTATATATTTATGAAGCCAGGTGTTATAACCAAGCATTTTCATTCTCTCTTCACTTTCTCTAATGCCGACTAACGATTTGCCAAATGGACTGTTCACGAAAAGATACATAATACTGAAACATATAAGAAAAACAGCTAGTGTAAAAAAGTAAAAGTTATAATCGTTGTCTAAATTTATCCCAAATAGGGAAGGTCTTCCAGGAACATTGATTCCATTATCTCCCTCTGTTACTGCACTCCAACGGTATGCGAGTCCCCAAACTACCATAGCCAAAGATAGAGTGATCATCAAGAAATAGACGTCTGTTGCCCTTATTGCAAGAAGACCAAAAAAGGCTGCGAAAAAAAGGGCCACAACGATTGCTATTACGAGGAGGTAGATGATTCCAAGTCCGTTGTTTTGTGCCCAGGTATAGGCTGCAAAAGATGTTACCCAACTTGTTTTTGTCATCACTATAGCGCATGCATAAGAAGATACTCCGAAGTATGCGGCGTGTCCCAGCGAAGCTAGGCCAGTATATCCCATAAGAATATCTAGACTCATTGCTAAAACCGCAAAAACAAGGATTTCGTTCATGATAAGTTGAGAGAGAGGTACGTATTTATCCAGAAATGGAGTTAAACACCCAATTGTCAAAAGGCCAAAAAACATCATCAAGAATTTTCTTAGAATTATATTCTTGTCGAACTTTAGATAACAGAGAATACCTAAACCTAGTGAAATAATAGAAATTAATAATTCTATGTAAGGTATTAACAATTCTATAATTTTCAAAATTTACCCTTTACCAAATAATCCGGTTGGTTTTATAGCCAATATAATTGCCATAGGTGCAAAAAGAGCAAAATAATTTAACTCTGGGAAAAAAGCAGTAGCAAAATTTTCGATTAATCCCACAACAATACTCCCGACAAGAGCCCCTCCAAGACTACCCATTCCACCTATAATAACAACTGCAAAAGCATAAGGAAGAATTTCAAAATCAAGTCCTGGATAAACGCCTAAAAAAGAGGCTCCAACGACTCCTCCAATAGCAGCTAGTGAAGTTCCAATAGCAAAAATACTCATTGAAACTATGTTTGTGTTAATTCCTATTCCTCTTGCCATTTCAGGGTCATCTACCGTGGCACGCATAATAGCACCCAGCCTAGTCCGTTCAATACAGAAATAGAGCGCAAGGGCTACAACTAAAGCAACGATGAATAGAAATAAACGGAATGTTTCAAAAGTTAGTCCTTGTATAGTGAAACTTCCACTAAGTATAGTTGGGAGATTAAAGAAATAATTATCGCCGCCCCACATGTATAAAGAACCATCTTGTAAAATAAAGGCAAAACCTATTGTGACGAGAACTTGAGCTATTGTGTCCTGTCCAAGTTGTCTAAGAAAAACTCTTTCCACAAAAAAACCAGCAAGTGAGATAACAGTGATTGTGAAAATAAGGGCACCGATCAACATCCATATGTTTAATTTGTCTACAGCTACGACAGGGATTTTTACAAAAAAGAGATTTTCATAAATCGCGAAATTCCACATGGAGATTGAAATTATCTCAGCTACTATATAGATTAGAAATAAAATGAGGGCAGATTTGCCGCCGCTCAATTTTTGACAAATAGCCTTCCAAACAAAATATAATATGGTCCAGGATACTATTTGTATCAAACGGGGAACTAAACTGACTGTTCCATATATTATGTTGTAAAATTCTAGAGCAATGTATCCCGATAAGAGAAAGAAAGCAGCATGGGCTAAGTTCACAATTCTCATAACGCCAAATATAAGTGATAAGCCACTCGCGAGCAGAAATAGTAATGCAGCATATGCAAAACTACTATATGTTAAAATTATCATCTTTTCAGCGGTAAACATTTTACAATCCCCAGTCTAAGACGATGAAGGAATCTCTGAGACCTGAACGATTTCAAATTAAAAAATTTATTTGAAAAAGGTATATATACCCTTTTCTCATTTATCTTACTGTTTGGTCAAGATGTTTATCATGCTTAGATAGTAAAAGTAATTAAAATAATACAATGCAAATTATTTATAATTCATCGTTTATTATCAGTGCATCAATTAAATGAGGTTTCTTAGAAGCAAGTGCCATGTGAATCGCTTCTTTAAGTTCACTAGGTGTTTCCACTCTTATTGAAGAAACTCCTAAACTTTTTGAAAGATTTTGAAAGTCAATAGACGGATTTTGTAAATCCATAGCTACAAATTTTCGAAATTCATTTGTTTTCCCACCTAAATTAACTGCTCTTTCCTTTAAAATTCGATAGCTACCATTATTTGCAATGATCCAAACTGCATCCAATCCATAGTGAGCAGCAGTCCAAAAAGTCTGGAATGTATACATTGAGGATCCGTCCCCTGAAATACAAACTACTGGAGTATCAGGCATAGCTTTTTTTACTCCTAAGGTGGTAGGAAGCCCCAAACCAATACCGCCTCCTTTCATGCCAAAGTAATGGCCAGCTTTTTTTGCAATAGCTTGACGCATACCAGCCCAACCTGTAGTAATTGATTCATCAATAATTGCAGTCCCATCAGGGATTGTTTCGCCAATAGTCGCAATAAATGATGAGCGAGACATTCCCCTTTCCTCACTTAATTCAATCTTAGGAGTTATTTTTTGTTTCTTTGCCGCTGCAATTTCCTCTGCCTTTATAAGGCGGTTTTCTATAATCTTTCGATCACTTTCTTCTTCTAAATTTTTGATAACCTCAATCATCCTAGATAGGGTAGTTTTTGGATCTCCTAACATTGCAACTTCTACAGGAAAATTTTTTCCAATTTCCCATGCATCGCTATCAAGATAGATAACTTGAGCACCTCTTGGTTTAAGAGGAACACTTGGTGGAAACGATAAAGTATAGGTTTCTGTTCCAATAAAGAACACAACATCGGATCCTTCTAATTCCTCAAGTAGTGGTGCAATAGTATTAGGTAATTCTCCACAATAAAGTTTATGAGATGCAGGAAAGAAGGCGGTATTAGGTTTATTGTCACCGTAAACCAATGCTCCTAGACGCTCTGATACTTCTACGAGTTCATCGCATGCTGAAGATCTGAAAACACGAGAACCTGCAACTATGCAAGGTTTTTTTGCTTTCAATAAAAGTTTAACTGCATTTTCTATAACATCTTCACCAGCACAAATTCTGTTTGATAATCTTGTAGGACTACCAGTTGGATCTCCTGCTTCAGACAACATTACATCTCCAGGAAGTGAAAGAAAAACAGGTCCTGTAGGAGGAGATAAAGCTACTTTTATTGCCCTTCGAACACATTGTTCAAGATCTTCAACTCTTCTGACTTCGTGCGACCATTTTGTTAAGGGGGCAGCAAGTCTTGGGAGGTCATCCCATAGAATAGGTTCTGATAGTTGCCCTTCTTGACCTTGATTTCCAGCAGTTACTAGTAAAGGTGTCCCTGCTCTTTTGGAATTATAAAGCATTCCCATCGCGTTTCCTAAGCCAGGGGCAACGTGAATGTTTACGACTCCTACACCGCCAGTTGCAAATGCGTATCCTTCAGCTGCTCCAATGGCGACAGATTCATGCAAACAAAGCACATAATCGAGCCTGTTTTCGTTTACCAAAGCGTCCATAAGAGGAAGTTCAGTAGTTCCAGGATTTCCAAAGATACATTTTACCCCTTCGTCCAAAAGTGTTTCTAAAAAAAGACCAGATCCATTTTTCTTAAACATATTTCTCCCCCTTTCTCTTCTTACAATATCTAAAAAATTTTATATTCATTTTATTCCTTTTAAATAGAACTCTGCTATAGAAATCAAAGATCTATCTGAATTTGGTGGCATAACTAAACCTGCTCTTGCATCTCGGTGGAATCTCTGAATAGGGTATCCTTTAAAAAGACTAGGTCCGCCCAAAACTTGAATAGCATTATCAGTGATTGAAGCAGAAGCTTTAGAAGCTGCGTATTTTGCTTCATTAATAGCTAAAAAAGCTTCTTCAGTACTAAATTTTTCAAGTTTCCATGCTGCTTTTTCTACCATTAGTTTAGCTGCCTCATGTGAAATATTCATTTTACCAAGTAAACGCTGTATTTGGGGATAACTTGCAATAGGAACATTATCTGGTTTTAATTTTCTTTTTTTTGCGTACGAAATCGTCCAATCCAAAGCAGAAGATCCTATTCCTAGATAAATTGCGGCATAACCTAAAGCAAATTTGGGGACAAGATCAAGTCTGTCCACATCCCCAGCTTTTCCTACGATATCTTTTTCATTTAATTTTACATTTTCATATTTCATGGAATGGCTAGTCGTAGCCCTCATAGCATATGAATCCCAACGTCGAACTATCGAAAAGCCCTCATTTTTTGAGTCTACGACCGCAAATCGTAATCCTTCAGATGTATTCTTTGAATTTTCTAAAAGTGCCCATATAACATAAAAATCAGCTTCTCCAGCCATGGTACAGAAATATTTTTCCCCATTTAAAAAAAACTCATTATTTTTTTTCGAAATAATAGTAGAAACATCTCTTTTCCATTGTGCATTTGTTGTAATTTCAGCTGCATGACTTGCGAATATTTTTCCATTTTTGGCAAATTTTCTATATCTTAGAATTTGTTCTTTAGTTCCTAGATTCATTAAAGAAAATAAGACGGAATTGTGCATATGTAGCGTCAAGGCAGTACTACCACATCCTTTTGCAAGTTCATAAAATACCGTCACATAAGTAGTAGGATCGCTATAGAGGTCTCTTCCACCATCTTCAATTGGGAGAGTTAATTTTGTAAATCCAATTTTCGCTAATTTGTCAAAATTCTTTCTGGGAAATTCTGCACTGGAATCATATTTATCTGCATTGGGCGCAAGAACACTAGTAGAAATTTCTTTAGCTTTATCTACTAAGTCTTTATTCTTTTTATTTAGTTTTAAATCCATTCTTCTTTTATCCAATTAGAAGAAAACTTCAAGTCATTAAAGAACCTGCAGAACCCTCTACAAAAGTTTTTGCACTAAGTTCTAGTGCTTTTTCTACGTTTGGTGGCATTACAAGACCAGCTCTAGCTTCACGATGATAACGTTCAAGGGGAAAATCCCTTAGTAAGCTTGGAGCACCCGCTATTTGCATTGCGTTTTCTGTGATCATGGCCGCAGTTTTAGCAGCGATATGTTTTGCTTCATTTATTGCGCCATAGGCATTTTCCGCACCTTTTGTTCCGATTAACCAACCCGCTCTTTGAACCATGAGAAGTGCACTTTCAAGCTGAACTTTCATTTCTCCGATACGTATTTGTATATTTGGGAAATTTGCAATAGGAACATTATCTGGTTTTAATTTCCTTTTTTTTGCATAATCTGTTACCCATTCGAAAGCACCCCCGCCGGTACCGAGATATACTGCAGAATAACCAAAACCAAATTTAGGTAAAACATCTGGTCTAATTGCATCTCCAGGGGTTCCTATTAAATTTTTTAGAGGTATTTTTACGTTTTTGTATTCCATAGAATGACTCATTGTTCCGCGCATCGCGGATGTGTCCCAATTATCTTCAATGATAAAACCTTTTGTATTAGAAGGAGCAATTAGTAAAACAATACTTTTTGATAAGTCTTCTTCATTTTCAAGCTGACACCACAAGACGTAATAATCCGCTTCTCCTGCCATAGAACAGAAGTATTTTTTGCCATTTACAAGGTAATGGTCTTCGTTTAGTTTTGCCTTTGTGTCCATTACCATTTGACCGTGAAGACTTGAAGTGTTTTCGCTGGCCCAACTTGCAAAAATCTTTCCTTTGTTTACTTCTTTAGAATATAGTTCGGATTGTTTTTCTGTTCCTAGCAATGTAATAACGTGAGTTATAGAACTGTGCATATGAAACAGCATAGCCGTATTAGTACAGGCTTTAGATAATTCATACAGAACCGTTGCATATGTTGAGGGATCAGAATAAAGGTCTCTTCCACCATACTTTTTTGGTAGCGTAAGACTTGTAAAACCAACTTTAGATAAGTCTTCGAAGTTCTCTCTTGGGAAACGACCCTCTTGGTCATATTTTTCCGCACGCTCATAAAGTATTTCTTTTGCGTAGATTCTAGCTTTTTCTACAAGGTCTCTATTTTCGGGGGTTATACCAAAATCCATCTTTTGTAAGCCTTTTCAATTATCCGGAAATCTAGCTTTGGTTAATAACCCAGTCACGACTTTGATCTCCATATGCTTCATGACCATTTTCAGTTACGACAATCGTATCCTCTAATTTAACAAATCCAACATCAGGATTTTTCATGTCAGTTTCTATCGAAAGAACCATACCAGGAGAAAGTGGGCGCTCTGCATATGTTCCTGGGTATGGTACAACTCCTTCCGAAGTTAAGTGAGGTGCTTCGTGTTGTATCATTCCCATGCCGTGAGCAAGAAAAATTATTTCATCGCTGTGTGCACATTTTGATTGTTCATCTAGTGCAGATTGAAAAATTTCTTTTCCTGTTACGCCTGGTTTCACGGTTGAACGTGCGGCAGATTGTATAGATTTGACTTCATCTAACAGTTCGACCATTAAGGGAGTAGGTTCTCCCATAACACCCATTCTACATAAATCTCCGAGATATCCTTTCCAATTTCCTCCAGAATCTAAAGAAATAATTTTTCCTTCATCCCATTTCGCATTTGAAGGAGCACGATTATAGCTCGGACCAGTGGATGTTAGACAGTATTCAAAATCCAGTCCCATCGAAGTTTCTTTACGTCGCATAGTTTCCGCAATTTCGTACGTCGTAGTTCCTGGTAATGTTGTTTGCATCACGTTAGTCATACAATCTACAATTTTTTCTGAGGCAGTTTTAAGCATATCAAGTTCTTTTGGTGTTTTTATGACTCTTAACTCTTCTAGAGCCCATACAGCATCTACGAAGCTTGCGTTTGGTAGTTCTTTTTGAAGAGAATCAAAGGTGTCAGATGGCAAAAATGCTTTTTCAACAGCGATAGTTCCATTCTCAAGGCCAATTTTACGAATAAAATTTGCAGCGTCTACACCTGCTTGGTCACTCAACCATTGATTATTTAAAATATTTTTTATCCAAAAAGGTTCTACTTCTTGTTGCCATACTTCCATGGCATTTCCTATGTAGAAAGTGTCTTCTTTACTTGATTTAGGATAGCCTATTAATGGTAAATATCTGCTGACACCTAGTGCGTCTTTATGTGAAAAAAAGAAAAATCGATAACCACCCAAAAAATAATGTACGTTTTCTTTAGAAGATACTAAAATTAAGTCTGCGCCAATTTCATCCATTAAGGTTTCTAATTTTTTTTCATTAAAAGGAAGTTTCATAATAATCCTCACTTTTAGATCTAAAGACTCAAATAGATCTTATGTAATTTAAAGAATTAAAAGTTTATAGAACTACAATATATGAAAAAAAAATATATTAACAGAGGAAAAGGGTTTTAGGAAAATCAAGACAAGGATTCAATTAATCGCACGAAACATTTTTCTTTCTTTTTCCGATATGAATAGTTTCAGAATTAGAATGAACTTTTTCATCTGAAGCTCCACCGACTACTAAAATCTTATTATCACTAATAAATGTTGAACTATGGAACCTCCTAGGTTGCGAGAGTATTCCAAACTTTTCAAAGCAATTTAAAGTTGGATAAAAAATTTCAATGGAATCTAAAGTTTTTCCTCCTCCTCCCCATCCCCCAATAATGACAATTCTTCCATCTGGCAAAATTGTTGAGGTATGTTGTTGCCTTGCAACCAACATCTGATTTTTTAATAAAGTTATTTTTTCTTCTGTAGGATTAAAAATCTCTGCAGTTTTAAGTGTTCCTTTACTACCTAAACCGCCAGTTATCAAAACCCTTCCGTCATTCAATAGAGTCGATGTGTGTCTACTTCTAGCATTATTCAAGGGAGTTCTCACTAACTTGGTTCTGTAATTTTCTAACTGGAAAATTTCTGCATAGGAAGTTCTGTTATCTGAAGTTCCGCCCAAAATAAGAATATTCCTATTTTTTAAAATTGTTGCCGTGTGTTGTTGCCTTCTATGGTATAAGGGCTGCTTATTGGTTATAAATTTTGATTGATTCATATCAAATATTTCAATTGAGCGAAGTGCTCTTTTGCCATCATTTCCTCCAGTAATCAGAATTTTAGAATCTGAAATTGATGTCGAGGTATGGTCATATCTGCCTATATTTAGATTTGGCTTTGCTTTAATTTTTAGAGAAGGAATTTTAATAATGATAGATTCTCTTAGTGCAAGATTCCCATTGCTCCAACCACCAGAAATTAGCAAAAAGTCTTTTTGCAACTTTGAAGTCCTATGCCAACCTCTTTTTAAAAAATTAACAGGTATGATTTTTTCAAAAATGTTCTTCTCTATGTTGAAAATTTCAATAGAATTCAAAGGTAATTTTTTTGTGAGGCCAGCAATTATAAAAATTTTGTTATTCTTATAAATTTGTGTATGACCATGTCTTGGAATTTTATTTTCATGAATTATTGAACTTTTACTTTTGTTTTCACATGAAATAACAAAAAAAAGAAGGAGAAGGTAAATAAAACTTTTACCGAAAAGAATAATCTTCATGATTTTCCTACGTTTAAAGATTTTATTTTAATTACTACATGTCAATATTTTGTCGCTTATTATTCTATTGTTTGAAATCTTTAGTCCTAAAGGGTATTACTAGGTACTAATCTATTCTATTTTTTTTATTTGTGCAAAATTTAAAAGGAATGTTTATTATGTCTAGGTGCATGGTTACAGGAGGAGCAGGTTTTATTGGGAGCCATGTTTGTGAGTTTTTTGTCGATTCCTCTTTTGAGGTTTTGGTAGTTGATAATCTTTCTACTGGTCAAAGTTCTAATATTCCTTCTGCTTGTAATTTTATTCATGGGGATATCACTGAAAAAGGTTTTTTACATAGTGTTGTTTCTGAATTTAATCCAAATTTAGTGATTCATCTTGCAGCTCAATCGAGTGTTACGAGAAGTGTCAATGATCCTAGTTTAGACTCAAATGTAAATGTAATAGGTACTTTACTATTACTTGAATCTATCAAGAACTTAGAACAAAAACCTAGATTTATCTATTCTTCGACTGGAGGTGCTGCTTATGGAAGTCCTGTTGAAATTCCAGTAGACGAAAATTGTGATGTTCAACCAATTTCGCAATATGGAGCTAGTAAATTAGCTGCTGAATATTATGTTTCTCTTTATTCAAGGTTATATGGTTTTTCCACGGTTAATTTTCGCTTAGGAAATGTTTATGGTCCAAGGCAAAGACCAGATTTAGAATCTGGAGTAATCTCTATTTTTACAGAAAAAATTATTAACGAAGAAACTTTAGTTTTGTTTGGTTTCGGAAAAGCACGTCGGGACTACATCTATGTATCTGATGTAGTAGATGCTTTTAATATTTCTTCACAACTAGATTTTAAAGGAGAAGTTTTTAATTTAGGCACAGGGATAGCTACTAAAGTAGAAGATGTTATGGATTGTTTAATCAAATTTCTAGGTAAAGAACCATCTAGAGTTGAAAAATTACCCCTAAGACAGGGGGAATTGGATAGTATAAGTTTGTCATCTTTGAATTTCTATAAGAAAACTGGTTGGGAACCCAAATTAAGTCTTGAAGACGGGATTGCCCTTTTTGTAGATTCTTTAAATCACAGTTAGTTAAGAAAACATTAAGGGTAATAACTAGGTCGGCCTATGCTGTGGTATTCAATTTTTAGTTTTCTCATTTCATTAATGTCATAAATATTTCTGCCGTCAAAAATTATTGCACTGTTCATATTTTTTGTAAGTCTTTTCAGGTCTAATTGTTTGAATTCTGGCCATTCAGTAATAAAAATAGCTGCATCTGATTTGTCAGCTGCGTTGTAAGGGTTTCTGCAAAAGTTTACTTTACTGTTCTTTAGAATAGCTTTTGCTTTTTCCATTGCAATTGGATCATAAGTATTAATGGATGCACCCTCTTTGAGAATAGCATTACAGATTTCTATACTCTTTGCCTCTCGTAAATCATCAGTATTAGGTTTAAAAGCAAGACCAAGGACACTTATTGTTTTTCCGGAAAGTTTAGGACTTTTGCCAGAACCGATTCTTTTAATAATTCTTTCAATAATTCTTGGGACTCTTACTTTGTTTTGTTCAATAACCTCTTTGATTATTTTTAAAGGAACTTTTAGTTCGATAGACGTACTAAGCAATGACTGTAAATCTTTTGGGAAACAAGAACCTCCAAAACCGAGACCAGCTTGAAGAAAGTCATGACCTATTCTCTTGTCGGTTCCTAATCCCATTGCTATATCATCTATATTTGCATCAGTTGTTTCACAAATATTTGCTATGCTATTAATAAAACTAATTTTTGTAGCTAGAAATGCGTTTGAGGCGTACTTTATTAATTCTGCACTGTATAAATCTGTAGAAATAACTGGACATTTTAGAGTTTTATATAATTCTTTAACTTTTGCTGCTGCTTTTTCTGAATTAGATCCTATTACAATCCTATCGGGTTCAAAAAAATCTCTTATTGCTTGTCCTTCCCTCAGAAATTCAGGGTTGCTAACCACATCAAATTGAACAGGTCTCTTTAAATTTTTATTTATTACTTTCTCTACAAGTTCTCCTGTTCCTATTGGAACAGTGCTTTTGTTAACAATTATTTTTTGACTTTTTATATTCTTTGCAATCTGAGATGCTGCAGCTTTAATTTGTGACAGATCGGTGCTCCCATCTTTTTTTGAAGGAGTTGCCACACAAATAAAAATTATTTCGCTTTTCTTAACTGCATTAGAAATTGAAGTGGTAAAATGAATACGTTTTGCTTTTCTGTTTCTTTCGAGTAATTCTTTCAGGCCAGGTTCATATATTGGACATCCACCTGATGAAAGTGATTTGATTTTCTTTTTGTCAACATCAAGAGCTACTACTTCGTTTCCAAAATCAGCAAAGGCTGCAGCAGTTACTAGTCCCACGTAACCACATCCTACGACACATATATTCATAAAATTCTTGTCTTCCTATTTTGAATTATTTTGACTTCCAAAGTAATCATAAGTAGATATGTATTTCACAAAAGTCAAGAGCATAATGGTTATATGTATATAAACTGTTTTTGTTTCTTTTTTTGATGTATAGAAAAATGAATATAATTTAATATGGAATAAAAATTTTTAAATTTTTTTGGAGTACATTCTTTTGCCACAGGATTCCCCTTCTAAAATAAATTCATCAAAAAAGAGAATATGTATTTTTTTCTCGATTATCTTTTTAGTTCTTATCTTTTCAGACAAAGGTGTTATTAGCGGAGATGGAGGCAAAAGATGGGATGCTCTTCGAACGATTATGGAAGATGGAAAATTAACAGCTGATCCTTATAGTCTAGCGCAACCTATTTTTTCTATTCCGTTATATATTGCTGGTGATCTTTGGTTTCGCGTTGCAACCAAAATGAAATCAGGAGATTTAGAATATAGAAAAAAACGCTTGGAAAGAATCGAAAAAATTGTTCGAAGATACAATAAAATTTTAGTCTTTTTTCTATGTGCGATTTTTTTTCTTTCTCTAAAAAAGGTCTTTTCTTTTACTGAACTTGAATCGATGTATTCAACTTTTTTCTTGCTTTTTGGAAGTATGATCATCCCTCATGCTAAAGATTATTATGGAGAGATAACCTGGACCTTGATGAGTTTTCTTTGCATCTACTATTTGAGTTTTCTGTTATATGAAAGAAAAAGAGTATCAAAAAAATGTTTTTTATTTTTTTTCCTTTCTACTTCATGTGCAGTTTGGCTTAATCCCCTTCTTTCTTTTGTCTTTACCTTTCTTTTTATAGGCATAATTTTATGGGATTTTTTTTGCAATAAAAATTTTACTCTGAAAAATTTCCTTACAGGTTTTTTATTTAATAGAATTTTGATTTTAGGTGGATTTGCAATAATTTTCGGATTGTCAATTACATTCGCTGAAAATTTTCTTAGGAGAGGAAATTTTTTGCAATATGGTTATACTGCGATGGTTGGATTGAAAAGCGGAGAATTAGGAGGTTTATTCCCAGGTAGTTTCTTGAAGGGAATGTTAGGTCATTTATTCTCTCCTGCACGAGGAATCATATTTTTCGCCCCAAGTTTTTTTATTGGCTTTTATCTAATTTTTCGCAAATCTGAAATTAATAAACAAGGAATTTATTTTATAGTTTGTGCACTTACTTTTTCCCTATTGCTAATGCTCGGTTATTCTAAGTCAATTGAGTGGTTTGGAGGTTGGAGTTGGGGACCAAGATATTTATTGCCAATATCGGTTTTCTCTGTAGTGTTTTTTGTTGTTTCAGTCAAAAACTTTTTGAAAGTTTCTCTATTAAGTAGAAATTTTCACTTTCTTCTAGGTTGTATATCTTTTATTACTTATTTTATAGGAGTTTCGATTAATGATAGACACCTAAAAAATTGTTTTACAAATACACCGCTTCAGCCTAATGGACATGTTTCAGAAACATGTTTATGGGATTTTAATGGATTTCTCTTCTCCTCAGTTTTTAGGGTGGAAGATTGGATTTTTATGTTCGGACATCGTTCTTTTCCTGTGACTTTAGTAGGTATTTTATTAATTTTTTTATATAGTAAATTTTTAGGGACTAGAAAATCTTAGTGTCTAATTTTAAGTTTTTTTCATTCATTTGGTT
This sequence comes from Nitrospinaceae bacterium UBA3496, assembly GCA_002377645.1. Lineage (GTDB taxonomy): Bacteria > UBA8248 > UBA8248 > UBA8248 > UBA8248 > UBA3496. The sequence goes on from DFQF01000055.1 coordinate 25,796, forward strand.
TTTTTCAGGAACTTTTTAAATTGTCACTTGAAAATTCAGATACTCAAAAGAAAAAGATCCTCTCTTATGACGAATTGAGTATTTTGATCTCAAAATTCAAGAATGAAAATAGAGTAATAGTTCAATGCCATGGGGTTTTTGATCTAATTCATCCTGGTCATATTTTTCATTTTCAAGCCGCAAAAAAACAGGGAGATATTCTTGTTGTATCTCTAACTTCAGATGTTTATGTTAATAAGGGTCCAAATCGACCGGTTTTTGATGAAAATATACGTTCAGAGGCCCTTGCTTCCATAGAAGCGATTGACTATGTCGTTGTAAACCGTAATCCAACAGCTGTTGAGGCGATTAAAAACATTAGGCCTGATGTATATGTGAAAGGTGAGGATTACTCAAGTTTTGATAAAGATATTACTGGCAAAATCAAAGAAGAATTAGCTGCAGTTGAAGAAGTTGGAGGACGTCTCCATATTACGCGTGAAATAACCTATAGTTCTTCAGAATTAATAAATAATCATTTCGGTATGTATTCTGATGAAGTAAAAACCTTTTTAACCGATTTTCAAAAATCATATTCTTCTGAAAAAATCATTCAAAATCTTAAAAATTTAAAAGATTTAAAGGTTTTGGTGATAGGCGAAACTATTATAGATGAATATTGTTATTGTAAGCCTATGGGAAAATCATCAAAAGAGCCTATTATCACAACTCGTTTTATAAACGAGGAAGTTTTTGCAGGCGGCGTTTTGGCTGGAGCGAACCATATTGCAGGTTTTTGTGATCAGGTTGATTTATTGACTGGCCTTGGCACTGTCGATAGCAGAGAAGATTTTATAAGACAGAGTCTAAGTCCAAAAATAAATCCAAAGTTTATTTATGAAGATGATTCAAGAACAATTGTGAAAAAAAGATTTGTTGAAAATGCATTTTTGAGGAAGATGTTTGAAATAGGTTTCTTGAAAGAAGAACGTTCCTCAAAGAATTTTCAAAATCAAATTGTTGAATATCTAGGTGATGTTTTACAAAATTATGATATGACACTCGTACTTGATTATGGACATGGTCTTATTGGCGAAGACGCAGTTAAAATAATATGTGAAAAATCTAATTTTCTTGCAGTGAATACGCAGACAAATAGTGATAACATCGGTTACAATTTGATTACTAAATATCCACGGATAGATTATCTTTGTGTGGATGAGCCCGAGTTTAGATTGGCAACAACTGATAGATTTGGTGAGATCGAGGATTTGCTGATTAAAACCGTAGAAAAATTAAATATTCAAAAGTCCTCAATAACGAGAGGACATTTGGGTTCTATTTCTTATGCTCTCAAAGAGCAGGTTTTTCATACCCCAGTTTTTTCATCAAAAGTAGTTGATACTATTGGAGCAGGCGATGCATATATCTCTGTTACTGCTCCATGCGTGAAAGCAGGATTTCCTATGGAAATGGTCGGCTTTATTGGTAATGCAGTCGGTGCTATGGCGGTTTCTATTGTTGGCAACCGTTCAGTTGTAAAACCAATCGATTTATTTAAATTCCTGACGGTGCTTTTAAAATGAATGATAATGCACAAAAAAAATTCATAAAATACTTTGAGGATTTGTCCGCTCTTTTCTCATATACAGAAATTTCGAATAAAGATGGGAATCCTTTGAAACTTGAAGATGGCTTTTCTACTACTGTAGAGATGATAGCTTCTTCTAATAAATTAGGAGGTAAAGTTTATTTTATAGGAAATGGTGGAAGTGCATCTATAGCAAGTCATATGGCAGTAGATTTTTGGAAAAATGGTGGAATTAAAGCTGGATGTTTTAGTGATGCATCGATGATCACTTGTATTTCAAACGATTTTGGCTTTGAATTTATTTTTGAAAAATCGATTCTTGGTTCTTGTAGTGCCAATGATATTATTTTTGCGATAAGTAGTTCTGGCAACTCTGCAAATATTCATAAAGGAGTTATCGCTTCTTTAAGTCTGGGTTGTAAAGTTGTCACTTTATCTGGTTTTTCTCCCCAAAATACACTTAGAAGTATGGGTGAGATTAATTTTTATGTTCCTTCAAAATTTTATGGTTTTGTTGAATTGGTTCATACTTCAATATGTCATGCAATCTTAGATTATGGTTTTTATCAGGCTGGTGATTTAGAATAAGTTAGATAGAATTTTAGAAGTTTTTAATATTTATATTAAGAGATAAGGAAAAAAATGAGTGAAAAATTAACAGTTTTAGTTACGGGGGGTGCAGGTTATGTGGGTAGTATTTTAGTTCCTAAACTTCTTAGTAAACAATATAAAGTGAGAGTAGTTGATTTATATCTTTTTGAAAAGAATTTGTTCTCACATTGTAGATTGGGAGACTCTTTGGAGGAAATTCAAGGCGATATTAGGGATCAAAACTTAATTACAAGTGCTCTCAAAAATGTAGATGTTGTAATCCATCTAGCTTGTATTGCGAATGATCCAAGTTACGAATTAAATCCTGAACTAGGAAAATCTATAAATTATGATGCTCTATGCAATTTAGTTAAGATTGCAAAGGATTCAGGCGTAAAACGTTTTATTTATGCATCTAGTTCAAGTGTTTATGGTATTAAAGAAGAAGAAAATGTAACAGAGGAAGTTAGTCTTGAACCATTAACTGATTACTCGAAGTATAAGGCTCTTGGTGAGGAATTTTTGTTTAGAAATCAATCTGAAGGATTTACGACTGTGGCAGTTCGTTCTGCTACAGTGTGCGGTTATTCTCCTAGACAGAGATTAGATTTAGTTGTGAATATTCTTACTAATTTAGCTGTAAATACAGGAAGTATCAGTGTGTTTGGAGGGGAACAAAAGAGACCTAATATTCATATAGAGGATTTAACTGATTTATATACTTTGCTAGTTGAGATTGAATCCTCCTTGATTTCTGGACAAGCTTTTAATGTTGGAGCGGAAAACCATAAAGTTTCCGAGTTGGCAGGATTAGTCCAAAAACATGTAGGTCAAGAAAATGTAAAAATAGTTCAGACTCCAACAGATGATAATCGTTCTTATCACATTTGCTCTGATAAAATAAAGAATGTTATAGGTTTTACGACCAGAAAAAAAATAGACGATGCAATAATTCAGTTGTCCGATGCAATTCGTACAGGATTATTAACAGATACTTTGAATAATAGAAAATATTTTAATGTAAAAATGGTTTCTGAGCATATGGAAAATCTTTTGAAGGTTTGATTTTGGGGTCCTAAAATGAAGCAAGTTTTAAAAAAATCGCTGATTCTTGACCAAGAAATTTCTCTTGGTATTTATAAAAAATTGTACGAGATCAGAAGAGTAGAAGAGAAAATTGCAGAATCTTATCCCGAACAAGAAATGCGATGTCCTGTACATTTTTCTATTGGACAGGAAGCATGTGCTGTCGGAGTTTGTGAATATCTGAATGAAAAAGATCATGTTTATAGTACCCATAGATGTCATGGTCACTATCTTGCAAAAGGAGGGAATCTTCCATCGATGATAGCTGAACTCTATGGAAAGATAGATGGTTGTGCTTCTGGAAAGGGTGGTTCAATGCATCTGATAGATGTTGAAGTTGGAATGATGGGTGCATCTGCTATCGTTGGCGGTTCGATCCCATTGGCTTTAGGCTCAGCATTAACCTATCAACTTCAAAAAAAGAAAAATGTGGCAGTTGCTTTTTTTGGTGATGGCGCATCAGAGCAAGGAGTTTTTTATGAAAGCCTACAATTTGCCTCCCTTAGGAAGTTGCCAGTTATTTTTGTTTGCGAGAATAATATGTATGCGACATATTCATCTCTTGAGCAAAGACAGCCTTTAGATAATATTTTTGAGCGAGCAAAATTTTCAAATATGCCGGGTTTTAGGACTGACGGAAATAATATTCTAGATATTCTAAATATTTCAAAAGAGGCAATTGAAAGGGCAAGAAACGGAGAAGGTCCGACATTAATTGAATGTCGAACATATAGATGGTTAGATCATGTCGGGCCGAATGAAGATATTGATATTGGATATCGTACTAGAGATGAATTAAATTCCTGGATTGAAAATTGTCCTTTGAAAAATTACGAAAACTATTTAATTAAAGAACGAAAATTTGAAGAAAATAAATTAAAGAATATTCGAAATTCTGTAGAACAAAACATTTCTGATGCTTTTGAGTTCGCTAAAAAAAGTCCATTTCCTTCTAAAAAAGATTTATATGAAGGTGTTTACTAAATGACAGATGACGTCAAAAAGATTCTTTTTTCTGAAGCAATAAGTGAAGCACTTGTCCAATCAATGGAGATAGATTCGAATGTTTTTATTATGGGGGCAGGTGTAGATGATGCCAAAGGTCTTTTTGGTACTACGCTAAACGCTTTTGAAAAATTTGGTGGAGATCGTGTTTTTGATATTCCACTCTCGGAAAATACTATTACTGGTGTTGCAGTTGGTTCTTCTCTTTCTGGAACTCGTCCTGTTCTTGTTCATGCAAGAAACGATTTTTTAATGCTTACCATGGATCAGATTGTAAATAATGCAGCAAAATGGAGGTATATGTCTGGGGGAAGGACCTCTTGTCCTATAACTATAAGAGCAATTATTGGAAGAGGATGGGGACAAGCAGCCCAACATTCACAATCTTTTCATTCTATGTTTGCTCAAGTTCCCGGTCTCAAAGTAGTTATGCCTAGTAATCCAAAAAATGTTAAAGGTTTGCTTTTGTCGAGTATTTTTGATGATAGTCCTGTTATTTTTTTAGAACATAGATGGTTGTATGGACATGATGGGAATGTTCCTCAAAGTCCTTTTTATATTCCATTAGGAAAAGCTGCAAAATTAAAGGAAGGAAGTGATCTGACAATTGTGGCGTTCTCCTTAATGGCGAGTGAAGCTCTAAAAGCGGCAGAAACTGTTCTTAAAGAAAAGATTAATGTTGAAGTTATAGATTTACAGACAATACAGCCTTGGGATCAAGAACTGGTATTAGAGTCTGTTGCAAAAACACGAAGACTTCTAGTTTTAGATCAAGGGTCTCTAAGCTTTGGTGTGAATGCGGAGATTCACGCTAAAGTCTCAGAATCCCTATGGAATGAGTTAGATGCGCCTATTTATAGACTTGCTCTTCCAGATATTCCTACTCCATGTAGTCCAGCATTAGAAAAAATTTTCTATTTTGGACAAGAGGAAATAGTTTCTTCCATCAAAGAATTATTTAATTATGATAAAAGAACTGGTGCAATTTCTTCCGACTCGAAAAAAAATCGGGTTTCTTTTTCTAAAGAAGAAAAACCTATTTTTCAAGGTCCTTTTTAAGATCTATTAAGTGGATTATTCAATCTCAGTTATTGTTCCCTGTTACAATGAAGAAAAGAGTTTGAATTTAACTGTTCAAACTATAGAAGAGTCTATGGCGGAAAAGAAGATTAAGGATTTTGAGATTTTGATTTTTAATGATGCTAGTGAAGATAAGACGGGTAATCTAGCTAAAGAACTAAGCTTAGAATTTGATTTTGTAAAATCATTCGACAATAAAGTTCGAGCTGGAATGGGATACAGTTTTAGAAGAGGAGTTGAATTATCAAACTGTGATTTTTGCGTGATGGTTCCTGGTGATAATGAACTGCCAAAGGAGTCTTTAGTAAAATTGCTTGATCACACAGGAGAAAAAGATATGGTAATCTCTTATTTTATGAATCCTTGGGTCAGACCATTATCAAGAAGAGTTATTTCTCGAGTATTTATATTTCTTCTAAATATACTTTTTGCACGCAAATTGAAATATTATAATGGTCATACAATAATTAGTACTAAATTGCTCCGTTCTATTCCTATAGAAACAACTGGTCACGCGTATATGGCATCTATACTAATTCGTTTGATATACAAAGGTCATAGTTACACGGAAATAGGAATTTTGAATGGAAAAAGAGAGCATGGCAATTCAAAATCTTTTACTAGAGATAATCTATTCGCTGTAGTTAAAACAATTTTTTCTCTATTTTTTGAACTCCGATTTAAAAAAAATAAAATGCAGGACAATTAAATTTTTTATGGAAAAAAAAGTTAAGTTTAATTACGAAGATTTATTAAAAGATTATGAGCATAGTATTGAAAATAAGCTTAGAGGCTTTAGGCAGTCATTTGAAATGCTTGATCTTTGGGTGCCCGATGAGGACCATGAAAAAAGTATTTTAAACCTTATTGAATCAGTCCAGATCTCAGGAATACAAAAATTCTCAATTGCATTAAACGATAATATCCTTGAAAAAATAGATATAGAAGCCCTTCATAAAACACTTTCTTTATTTGTGAATCTGGAATTTGTAGATTCTGATAATGGAATGGAAATAAAAATATTAGGAATCCTTTGATGAATGTTCATCCCGCATATAAAAAATTACTAAGTGATTTGGATATGCCGCTGACTATGGAAGGTTTCTTGCAGGAACAAAATAGTTTGATTCTTTTATCTTCATCTTGGAACGGAGTTACTCTTTCTGTCCTGATTGAGCCAGATTCTCATATTATAAAGAAAGCTCTTTATCTAGATGAAAATTCTATACATATTAAAATTCTAATGGAACTTTTTTGTAAGGAAATTATAAATCTGCCAATTCAAGAAGCAGCAGATCATACATGTATCAATTTAGAATACAAATTAAGGGATCATACCATATATGCCCCAGTGCCAGGAATTATCACACCTGAAAACGCAGATCCTATTTTTAAATATCCCCAAACGTTAATTCGAAAAATATTCAAATTATATCGTGAAGAACAGATGTATACTCCAACAATTAATTTTTACGATAGACAATTGTCAGAAGGTTGGTTAAGTTTAAGTGGCGCTGATAGACTAAAGAAAACAAGGTTTTTATTAAAAAACTTTTTGTCTCAAGCGAAAATTAAAGATAAATTAGAAGTCTTTGAAATAGACAAAGATGTAAAGTTAATAATATGTGCTGTAGAACGTAGTGAAAAAAACGATCTTTCAAAGGTATTAATGGATTTTGAAAAGATTTTAAAGCAAGAATTAGATGAAAACTTGTATGTAGAATTTGAAGAAGTTAAAGATTTGAACTCCCTTAGAAGGATCTCATGATTTTACGCATTTAGGAGACGCAAAATTACAACTGATCTAATTTTAGATGGGACAAAAATAGAATGGCACGCAGACAGAATTAAAGCTTGGGAAAATGGAGAACGTATTGCCCCAATAACCATTGATATGGCCTTAACTCGTTCTTGTAATTATGCCTGTCATTTTTGTTATGCAATGCTTCAAGAAAATTTAAGGAAAAAAATAGATAGGGATGTTATTTATTCTTTTCTTGAAGATGCTGCAGAAGTTGGTGTGAAAGGAATCAGTCTGGTTTCCGATGGTGAAAGTACAATTTCCCCAGTTTTTATGGATACAGTTAAAAGAGGAAGCGAACTTGGTATTTCTATGGCGGTTGGTACTAATGGATTAGTTATAAATCGCAGAAAGGCTGAAGAAATACTTCCCCATCTAACTTATTTTAGAGTAAATATTTCTGCTGGAGAACCTAAACGATACGCAGAAATTATGGGTGCGAAAGAGGAATGGTTTCATCAAGTTTGCAAAAATATTAAGGATATGGTTGAGATTAAAAAAGAAAATAACTTGCCCGTTACTATTGGTCTTCAAATGGTTCTCATGCCTGAATATGGTGATCAAATCTTACCTCTGGCTCAACTAGGTAAAGATTTAAGACCTGATTACCTTGTAATCAAACACTGTAGTGACAATGAGGATGGAGATCTTGGCGTAGATTATGATGCGTATGAAAACCTTTACGACAAACTTAAAGAAGCGGAAGATCTTTCAGATGATGAATATAAGGTCGTAGTGAAGTGGTCAAAAATTGAAGCTAGTGGAGTTAGAAGTTATCAAAGATGCTATGGACCTCCATTTATGTTGCAATTGTCAGGTTCTGGTCTTGTAGCGCCTTGCGGTATGCTTTTTAATGATAGATACAAGAAATTTCACATGGGAAATATAGTAGAACAAAGATTTAAAGATATTATACAAAGTGATAGGTATTGGGAAGTAGTAAACTATCTGGCTTCTCCAAGTTTTAATGCTCAAAAAATGTGTGGCACTCTTTGTTTGCAACACAAGGTTAATGAGTTTTTAGATGGATATAAAAAAGGTGAATTTACTTTAGACCCATCCCCCGGTTTGCCCGAGCCTGAACACATTAATTTCGTTTAATAGTAAAATATATTTTTTTTAACGCCAAAAATTCTAATTAAAGGTAAGGTTCTCTTAATGAGTTCTGCGAAAATTGAAGTACCGTATGTAGATGTAGCCTCCCTGAATACAGTTGTCCATGACGAAATTATGGAAGAGATCTCAAATATAATTCAAAGTGGTAGTTTTATTCTTGGTGAAGAAGTTGAAAAATTTGAAGAAAAATTTGCTGAATTATGCGGAGCTAAATATGCAATTGGTGTGAATTCAGGAACTGATGCTCTAATTCTTTCAATGCGTTCTTTAGATATTGGTGAAGGAGATGAGGTAATTACTGTTCCAAATAGCTTTGTAGCAACTGCTAGTGCAATTGCACTTCTAGGTGCAAAGCCGATTTTTGTTGATGTTGGCGATGATTTAAATATTGATCCTATGAAGGTAGAGGAAAAGATTTCTAAAAATACAAAAGCTATTTTGCCAGTACATTTAACCGGCAGGCCTTCTAATATGGCTCCTTTAATGGAAATTAGTAATAAATATGGATTACATATTGTAGAAGATTGCGCTCAGGCTGTTCTTGCTGAATATGACAATCAAAAAGTAGGTTCTTTTGGTATTGCTGGTTGTTTTAGTTTACATCCGTTAAAAACATTAAGTGCTATAGGTGATGGAGGTATAATCACCACAAATGATGAGGATTTATTTCATAAAATAAAAATTTTAAGGAATTTAGGTCTGAAAACAAGAGATGATTGTCAATTCTGGAGTGGGAACAGTAGATTAGATAATTTACAGGCTGCTGTGCTGTTAGTAAAAATGAAATATATAGAAGAATGGACTGAACAAAGAATCTCGAATGCTTTCTTTTATCACAGAGGTCTTTCTGAATTTAATAATTTGATTCTTCCTGTACCGAATGAAAGAGAAAAATCTGTTTTCCATACATATATTATTCAAACAGATAATCGTGATGAACTAAAAGATTTTCTTTTTTCAAGAGGAGTACAAACTGCAATTCATTACCCTATTCCTATACATTTACAGTCCATTGGATATGAATTGGGTTATGAACAAGGAAGTTTCCCTGTTACTGAAAGACAAGCCAGAAAAATTCTCAGTTTGCCTATTTTCCAAGGTCTAAGTAAAGAACAAATTTCATATGTTATCAAAACTATTGAAGATTTTTTTAATTCTTAATTAGTGGAGTAATTCCAAAATGAAGGTTCCATTTTCTTATCTCGACAGGCAATTCTCTGATATAGATGATTATTTAAGAGACATAAAATCACTAGTTGAATCTGGAGATTTTACGCTTGGAAATTCTCTAGAACAGTTTGAAAATAATTTTGCTTCTCTTATGGGAGCAAAGCATGGTATTGGTGTAGGCACCGGAACAGACGCAATTGCACTTCCCCTCAAAATGTTGGGTATTGGTTCTGGTGATGAGGTAATTACAACTACTATGACTTTTGTTGCAACAGTAGGTGCGATTGTTATGACCGGAGCAACACCAGTTTTTGTTGATAGTGAAGATGGATTTGTTATTGATCCCAGTAAAATAGAAGCAGCTATTACTCCCAAAACTAAAGCAATTGTCCCAGTGCATTACACTGGAAATGTGGCAGACATGCCCGAGATAATTTCTATTGCGAAAAAACATAATTTATTTGTTATTGAAGATGCATGCCAATCAATTTGTGCTTCCATAAACGATCAGATGGTTGGTTCTTGGGGAGATGCAGTATCATTTAGCCTTCATCCACTGAAGAATCTTAATGTTTGGGGCGATGCCGGAATTGTTTTAACCGAAAATGATGAACTGGCCGAGAATCTAAGGCTCTACAGAAATCATGGGATGATTAATAGGGATGAAATTAGTTTTTTTGGTGTTAACTGTAGAATGGATACATTGCAAGCGGTTATTGGCAATCGTTTAATAGAACAAACAAGTTTTATTACTGACAAAAGAATACAAAATGCAAAAAAATACGATGAGGCACTTAGTTTGTTGAATGGCGATATAGAAGTGCCAGTAAGGAGAAAAGGTGTAAAACATGTTTTTCACTTATATATAGTTAGGACAAAAAGAAGAAACGAACTTATTAAATTTTTACAAGAGAGCGGGGTTGAGGCAAAAATTCATTATCCAATACCTATGCACTTACAGAAAGCATCTGAATATTTAGGGTATAAACAAGGTGATTTCCCTTTTGCAGAAAAGGACTGTTCAGAAATTCTCACACTTCCTGCCCATCAGCATTTAACGGACGAGGAATTAGATTATACAATCGATTCTGTCTTTTCCTTTTTTCATAAGAAAAGATAGAACTATAAAATCAAAGAGTTTAAAAAATGAGAACATTGGTAACAGGAGGTGCTGGTTTTATAGGTAGTCACCTAGTAGACGCGCTCTTACTTGAGAACCACGAAGTTATCGTAATCGATGATTTGTCTACAGGAAGATTAGATAATCTTGCTCGGGCTAAATCTAAGAAAAATCTTCAGATTATCGATGAAAGTATCACAGAAAAAGAAAAGATTTCAAAATATTTCGATGAAATTGATTGGGTTTTTCATTTAGCCGGTTTAGCGGATATTGTCCCCTCAATAAGTAATCCTGAGAATTATTTTCGTGTGAATTCATTAGGAACAATGAATGTTTTAGAACTTTCTAGAGGCAATGGAGTAAAGAGATTTGTTTATGCTGCTTCGTCTTCTTGTTATGGAATACCAAAACTTTATCCAACACCAGAATCTTCAGATATTCAAGTTGAATACCCATACGCATTAACTAAGTATTTAGGTGAAGAATGTGTTTTGCACTGGGGTAAAATCTATGATTTGCCAGTCATTTCACTTAGACTTTTTAATGTCTATGGTCCTAGATCTAGAACAACCGGAACTTATGGTGCAGTTTTTGGTGTTTTTCTTGCACAAAAGATTAATAACAAACCACTCACCGTAGTGGGAGATGGTACACAGTTGCGAGATTTTACTTTTGTTTCAGATGTTGTGAATGCATTCTTACAGGCTGCAAAATCACAAGTTAGACAAGAGATTTTTAATGTAGGTTCTGGTTCTCCACAAAGTGTTAATAGACTCGTTGAACTTTTAGAATGTAAAGAAATCGAATATATTCCAAAGAGACCAGGAGAACCGGATTGTACTCATGCAGATGTTACCAAGATTAAGAAGATTTTAGGTTGGGAAGCAAACATTTCATTTTCTTCAGGAGTAAGAATTATGTTAGATAATCTGAAAGATTGGGAAAATGCTCCTCTATGGACATCCGATACTATTAAAAAAGAAACTGAAGACTGGTTTTCTAAATTATCTGACAAATAACGAATTTAGGTTGAAAGTTTTAAAAGTGGCGGGAGCACGTGGGAGTCGAACCCACCGACGAATTGTTTAGACCCGCCCACTGGATTTGAAGTCCAGGCGGCACACCAGCACCGATGTGCTCCCATTTAGAAAATACACCTCTTTTTATAATGAGAAAAGGTTAGATTTTAAATTTTATTATTGTATTTTTGGTTTGAAATTTTGTAATTCTTTGCCACCTTCTTCTGTAACTACAAATAGAGAACCAATCAGAGGTGGCATCTCTTTGTTTTCTATTAAACCTCTTGGTTGAACTATTACTAATTGATTTTCCGTAAGTTTATCAGGAAATTTTGTTTGGCTATTATAGTGATTTCGTCCTTCTGCAATAAATTCGGTAATCTTTAATTTAGAAGTAGAAAGTTTTTTTGCCTCTTGTAAGATATCATTTATAGTTTTTCCAGGTTTTATTAATGGAGTAGTCTGTTTAATTATTTCACTATAAAGGGATAAAGTTTCTTTAAAAGAAGGATCAGGTTCACCTAAAACAGAAGGAAAAAGGATATATCCAGGACAATTGCCGTAGGATACACTTAATTGATTTAAGATAAAGTCTTTATTAGACAATTTTTTTAAAGAAGGATTGATTGAGGGTTCTGTACAATTTTGTAAACTGGAATTAATAGAAACAGCACAAAATTCTGTTATCCCTCCACTACTGTATCCTGATTTAGCGAGTTCCCCAAATAGTTCACTTTCTGTGAGATTAGGCTCAATTTGCTGAATGTAACTTTCTGCGGCGATATCTGTACATTTAGATCCATAGCGGTAAAAAACAAGCTCAGTCGAACTTTTTTGAGACATTAAATTTGAAAAATTGTTAAGTTCTAATTTTAGACTTATTTCTGGAAGATCTGATTCAATGTTTTTTAAATTGAGTTTTGGGTATTGGAATTCATTTCTTTCTTTCAAGAATCCTATTTTCCCTTGTTCAAGATTGATATTTCTAAGGTGATCAATGAGTATTTGTTCGTAACTGGTATTGATTAGCCTTATGTCTTTAAATATGGTTCTTTTTTGAAGACTTTCGATAGCCCTTTGAGATTTAGTGAAGATAGTGGAAATTCCCTTCCTCTGAAAAACAATCATAAAAAAATGTCGATCATATAATCCTGTAATCCATCTCGATTCTGGATTTGGAAAAAAATTATCTCTTCCTCCAAAAAGTACTAAGCAATCAACATCTTCTAAGTCCATTCTTTCTTCTATAAGTATATGTCTTCTTTCATATTCTGAGATTGGAATATCAGGATAAAGATTTTTATTGAGTGTACCTGGAATATTTAACATTTTTCTCTTTCTATCTAATTGTTAACTTGTAAAACTATTTTCCCAAATTGTTTGCCTTCTTCTAATTTTTCGTGAGCTTCTTTACAGTCTTCAAGTTTCATTACGCAGTCAACAACCGGTTTTAATTTTCCTTCTTCAAAGAAAGACAGAAGTTTTTTAAACGAGGGCAAGGTTCCCATTGTACTTCCTAAAACAGAAAGTTGTTTTGCAAAAAGGAGAGCAAGATTTGTTTCTCCTTTAAAACCAGTAGTTGCTCCGCATGTTACAATACGGCCGTGATAAGCAGCACTCTTTATACTTTCTTTCCATGTTGCGTCTCCTACATGTTCTAGAATCACGTCGACACCAGCATTTTTTGTAATTTCTTTAACTCTTTCACTTATAGATTCGTTTTTATAGTTAATTATTTCATCTGCACCTAAATCTAATGCTTGTTTAGCTTTTTTTTCTGTACTTGTACAAGCAATTACCTTAGCTCCGATTAATTTTCCAATTTGTATCGCGGCAGAACCTACACCACTTCCTGCACCTTGAATGAGAAGAGTTTCGCCCATTTTTAGCTTTGCTCTTTCGGTGAGCATTCTCCAAGCAGTTATGAATACAATAGGAATAGCAGCTCCCTCTTCGAAACTAAGATTTTTCGGTAAAGGTAATATGTTAGGTCTGGTAACATTAATAAATTCACAGCAAGCACCATTTGATTGTTCTCCAATAATTTCAAATGTGCCTTTTGGAGGATCGTCACAAAGATAAAAAGGGACCCCTCCGTAACTTTCTAGAGGAAAATCTATTATGGATTGTCCTACCTCTAGATCATTAACTCCTTCTCCCAAAGCAACTATTTCACCAGTAAAATCTGAACCACCTATATGAGGCATCACAGATTTTATTCCTGGCAACCCTTTCCTTACCCAAAGGTCTAAATGATTAAGTCCAACAGCTCTTACTTTAACTAAAACTTTCCCAGGACTGGGAGTAGGTTCTTCTATATCTTCCACTTTTAAAACTTCAGGTCCTCCATATTCATGAAAACGGACACATTTCATTTTTTTCTCCTGTATTCAAAATTTTTACAAATTTCCTTTGCCTGAATTTGAAATATCCATCAACTCAAAGGGATAGGGTTCAAAGTACGTCTGGTTTTCAAGGTAACTATTCTGATACCTTGTAATCCAAGAGCGGATAACTTGTATAAGAGCAGACAATGGGACTCTTCTGTCTGAATATTGTTTAAAGAGATGCAAAATAAATTTTTTTTCTTTCTGAGTTAAAAGTTTAGAGAAAAATCCCATTACGTGCATTAATACATTAACATTAGTTTTTCTTCTATATGGTTTTTCGAAAACTAACTGTAGATTCTTTTCATATGCCCTAAATACTTTTGTGAGGTTAGATTTATTATAAGAAGCAATAATTTTGCCAAGTTTTCTCATAGTTTTCTCATTATAGGCCATCATTAAAAATTTATTATTTGCATGATATTTAATTAATGAAGATATTTTTTTTGTTTTTTTCGTATCCCTAAATGATGATAAGGCAAAAAGCTTGGTGAAAAAATGTTCTCGTATATGAAAATTCCTAAGTCTTCCCTCGTCTTCTATAGCAAGTCCAGGAAATACTTTTATAACTTTTTTTGTGAAAAGACCTGGCCCCTTTCCCGCACTTTGTTCTTTGTCTTGTTTGAAGTAGTATTTTGCATCTTTTATTCCGCAGGATGGTGATTTTGCTTTCAAAATGAATCCATCTACAGTTTCTAGGTTGTTTAGGAACGAATTTGCAAATTGATTCATTGAGAAGGTAAGTTTTTTATTTGTAGAAGGTTGTACAAGAGTTAAATTTTTCTTTTGAACTATTCTTATCGGGTCTCTAGGAGTTCCAAGTCCAATTTCGATTTCTGGACAGACAGGAATAAAATCAATATGAGGCATCATTAAATCAAGTGGGTCAAAACTTATTTTTAATCCATTATATCTACATGAATCAAACTCTAGACATTTACTGATTACTACTGTTGGTTTAGTGAATTTACGATACATCTTTTACTCTGTTATTTAAATTAATGAAATTTACCTTTGTTTTTGTTTGTATTCATAGAATCCTATACCTGATTTTCTTCCTAACCACTTAGCAGAAGACATACGTCTTAAAATAGGAGGAGGCATAAAGCGTGATTCTCCGAGTTCTTCAAACATTGCGTCTGAAACAAATGTTTGGACATCAATACCCACTAAATCTAAGAGTGTAAGCGGACCCATCGGGTAGCCTAATCCTGAACTGATAACTTTATCCATATTTTCCCGAGTAGCTAATTTTTCATCGAATGCTTGAGCAGCATGATTTAGGTATGGAATTAAAAGACGATTAACGAGAAATCCTGGGCGATCTTGGACTGGGATGGGAACTTTCCCTATTTTTTTACAAAATTCTTTTCCAAATGCAAAGGTTTTTTCAGAAGTTTGAATAGCCTGTATTACTTCAACAAGTTTCATCGCGTAAGGAGGATTAAAGAAATGTAGACCTAGAACTTTATCAGGTCGATTTGTTGAAGAAGCAATCGATGTAACGGATAGACATGAAGTGTTCGATGCTAAGAAAGCATCCTTTTTAACTATTTTGTCGAGTTCTCTAAACATTTCAGTTTTTGCGTCAAGATTCTCAATTATAACTTCAATAACTAAGTCACATTCAGCCAAAGAATTCAAATCAGTTGAACCTTGTAATCGAGTTAAAATTTCTGATTTTATAGAAGAATCTAGTTTTCCTCTTTGAACTGCAATTTCAAGATTTCCTTTTATCTTTTCTAGTCCTTTGGTTAAAATTTTATTGTTCTCTTCTACTCCAAAAACTTCAAATCCGGAGGTTAGGCAAACCTGTGCAATTCCACTTCCCATAGTTCCTAATCCTACAATACCTATTTTTTTTATATTTTCAGGAAAATTGATATCTTCTTTCTTTTCTATAGATGTATGTTCTTTTTCAACTGTTCCGTAAAATCCTGGTTTTTTGTAGTTGTAAAAGCCCTTTCCGCTTTTTGTTCCTATATAACCAGAGTCAATCATTTTGTTAACCAAATCTGGCGGTTTATATCTAGGGTCTTTAAGTTGTTTATAAAGAGAAAGAGAGACGGTTCTATGAATGTCCAGACCTTCAATATCTAGCAACTCCATTGGACCTATTTTGTAGCCAAGACCTAATTTTACTGCTGTGTCGAGATCCGAAGGATTGGTATATCCGGTTTCAATTAAATGAATACAATCATTTAAAAAAGGAGATAAAAAATAGTTTAAGATAAAACCAGGAGAGTCTTTTGTTCTTGTAGGAATTTGTCCCAATCTTTCTAAAAACTCGAAAGTCTTTGTATAAGTATTTTCGCTAGTATTGATTCCCGATGTAATTTCAACTGTTTTGTTTAAAGTTGCAGGAAGACAAAAGTGTGTTCCTATTGTCCTGTCTGGACGACCAGAATGTAATCCCATGTTGGTTATTGATAATGTGCTGGTGTTTGAAGCAAAAATAGTTTCTTCTTTAACAAACGAATTTAAATTTTTGAATAGTTTGTTTTTTGTATTTTGATCTTCAACTATAGCTTCAATAATTATATCGCAATCGTTCAGTGATTGAATTGTTTTCACTTGTTGTATTGAGTTCTCGATTGATTTCTTTTGTTCTGATGTTAGTTTCCCTTTTGTGATTCCAGTAGACAGAAAGTTTTTTATATTTTCAAAACCATTTTTCAAATTTTCTTGATTTTCATCAGTAATAAATGTGGACAGGCCAGCTTTTGCACACAAAATCGCAATATTTGAGCCCATTGTGCCTATCCCAATTATTCCAACTTTTTTAAATTCCATTGGAGTACCTCATCTTCTGTAATCAATCAAAAACTGTTTCCATATAATGTTCTGGATTCACTTTTGCTTCTATAACTGACGGTCCTGCATTTTTAAATGCTTTTTTTAGTAATTTTTCTAAATCATCAGGAGTATTTGCCCCATATGCTGGGACTCCAAAGTAATGTGAAGGTGGTGATTTCGGAGACCTTTCATTTAATTTTGTTCCGTATAATTCATAAGATCTTCTGTCTTGTTTTACTTGAATTAAAGAGAGCCAACTATCATCTAAGACAACAACAGGGAGAGTAATGTTTAATCTTTTTGCTACAGCAAGTTCTCCACAAGTCATTTGAAAACAACCATCTCCAATTAAAGCAACAACTTGACGATCGGGAGAAGCTAATTTTGCAGAGATTGCTCCAGGTAATCCAAATCCCATTGAAGACCATCCATTTGTAATTAAAAAAGTTTTTGGTTCATATGCAGTCCATTGACTTGCAATTTGGTGTGTGTGTGCTCCAACATCGAAAGAGATGATTCCATTTTTTGGTAAGATATGTCTGACGATATCAATCGCTTCATGTGCTGCGAACCCTTTTGTTCTAGGTCTCAATCCTTTTTGAAAATTAACTTTATGTTTAGTGATAATGTTTTTATCCCAAAGTGATCTTTTTCTGGTCCCTATTTCTTTTGAAAGATTTTGGATTGAGAAATCAAGGTTACCAATTACCTCGTGTGCAATTTCTACCGAATTATCTGTATCTGCTTTTTCTATGTCTATACTAAGTAATGGGGTATCTTTAATCCATGCTTCATACTCTACTTCTATCACATCATATCCTAATCCTACTATGAGGTCAGAAGTACTCAAAAATTCTCTTTGTATCTGTCTTTTTCCTCTTTCTATACATCCTATAGAAAGAGGGTGATCCTCGGAGATTATTCCTTTTGCCATTGTTGTAGAGGCGAAAGGAATTTGAAGATTTTCCAAAAATTTCAAAATAAGATTTGGATTCTTCATCCTTGTAGTTGATGCTCCAAGTATTGCAATTGGTTTATCAGAACGATTCAAGATTTTGATTGCTTTTTGAATAGATCGACTAGAAGTTTTTCTTATATCTTTCGTTTTAGGTATTAATGGAACTTTCTCGTTTGTTTTCAAGAGCGCGATATCTTCTGGTAGGTCTAAATGTACTGGGCCAAATGGTTCAGATTTTACTATTTCTAAACTCTTTTGGAGTATGGGGGATACTTTGTTCTTTCTGAACGCGAGGCTAGATTTCGTAATAGGTTCAAAAAGTTTGTGGTGGTCAATATACATTTGTATTCGACGACCTAATTGCTCAGTTTTCAAATTGCATGTAATTCCAATAACTGGAGATCTGTCTAGAAAAGCACTTCCTATACCTGTTGAAAGATTTGTCGCACCAGGTCCAAGAGTTGAGATACAAAATCCCGGCTTGCCAGTAAGACGACCCATGACGTCGGCGGCAAAACTTGCAGAACCTTCATGAGCTGTCAAAACAAATTGTATTCCTCCTTTTCTCATAGCTTCCATTAAAGGAAGAACATTACCGCTTGGTATTCCGAAACCGTATTTAATTCCTGCTTTTTTTAATGTCTTAACGATTAAATCTGCATTATTCATTTTTCCCCATTCAAATTATTTTAGAATATAGTTCTTTAAAATAGGTTAGTTTTCTTTCCGATTCAAGTTTTCTACATTGTATCAGTTTCAATTAAAAAACCTATCTGTAATATTTTTTTTTTTTGGTTGTAGAGTGAATTAAGATCTAATTTAAAAAAATGAGTATTAATTGCTATTCGTTTTAATTTATGAGAAATTCTGTATCTTCTTCTTTCCTATACCAAACACTTTAAGTGAGGGATTACTCTAATGTCAGATTTGGAATTAACTGGAGCATTTGGAGATTATGATCGAACACATTTACTTGATACTGACGTAATTTCACCTTCAGGCGTAAATCTTAGGGTTTTGAAATTTTCGCCTAGTGATATTTTTTATCGAATGTGTAGATATGAAGAATTCGATTTGTCAGAGATGTCTATGGGCGCGCACCTTTTTATGCTTGCTAAGGGGAATTCTCCATTTGTTGGAATACCAGCTTTTCCCAGTCGTGTATTTAGACATTCGATGGTTTATGCTAACGCAAATTCAGGTATTAAGGTTCCTGCTGACTTAAACGGAAAGAAAATAGGAATTAGAGAATGGGGGATGACGGCAGTTGTTTGGATTATTGGCATTTTGAAAGAAGAGTATGGTTTTGATATTAAAACTGTAGATTGGTTTGCTGCTAAAGAACCGAGAGTGCCAATTCAAATGCCTGACGGTTGTAAAATAAGCTTGATACCTTCAGATAAAAACCTGTCCGATTTGCTTGAAACGGGTGAGATAGATGCTGCTCTTATACATCAGGTTCCTCAGGCCTTCTTGAAGAGTCCTGATAAAGTGTTTCGATTATTTCCTGATTATAAGAATGACGAGATAGATTATTACAAGAGGACTGGAGTTCATCCTATAATGCATTGTGTTGTATTAAGAAAACAGATAAATGAACAATACCCTTGGTTATTAAAGAATCTCTTTGATGCTCTAGAAGAGAGTAGAAAAAAAACAATAGAAAGTTTAAGTGATACTGGCGCACTTTCCGCTATGATTCCTTTTTTGCCGGCTTTTATGGATGAAACACGCTCTATTTTTGGGGATGACTACTGGCCTTATGGAGTTAAGAAAAACATTAAGACGCTAGAAAAGCTTACTTTGTATGCACACGAACAAGGTTTGACAGATAGAGTTATCCAGATAGAAGAATTGTTTGGGAAATCAGTTTTAGAAAAATGATTTTGATGAATTTTTTCAGAAGAGTGTAAAAATGAAAATATCTACTATTGATGTTTATAAAATTGATATGCCAATGAGAGGTTTCTTTCGTAATGCTAGACATAATCACAATGTCCAAGAAGGAGTAGTTGTTCATGTGAAGACTAATAATGGTCTAGATGGAATTGGCGATATTGAACCATCTGAGGGATATACAAAGTTAAACCGGAACGAAATTGCAGAAACTGTTGAAAAAAAACTGTCTCCTGTTCTTATTGGTGAAGATCCAAGAAATTTGAGAAAGATTTCTTATATTTTAGATTCTACTATCGATGGATTTTGGGAAGGAAAATCTGCTATTACACTTGCTCTGTCAGACATACATGCAAAATCTTTAGAGGTATCTCTCTCTGGATTATTAGGTGGTTCAGTAGTAAAAGATGTTTTTTTCAATGCGTGGATTGGTGTTCTTTCTAATTACGATGCTTCTATCGAAGCGAAAAAATTTAAAGAAAATGGGTGGATAGCATGTAAGGTAAAATTAAATGGGGAAGTAGAGAGGGATATAGAAAGGGTTCTGTCAGTTCGTGAGGGAGGTGGTAAAGATTTTGAAATCAGAGTCGATGCTAATGAGTCTTATAAAAGTATACAAGATGCTCAGAATTTTATTAAAGAAGTCTCCAGCGCTGAAGTCCGACTTTTTGAACAACCTTTCGATAGAAAAAATTTAGCTCTTTTAGCAGAACTTAGAAGATCTGTAGATGTTCCAATTATGGCGGATGAATGTATTACTGACTATCGTAGTTTATTGGAAGTTATTAAGCATGAGGCTGCTGATATTGTAAAACTAAAAATTTTAAAGCAAGGTTCAGTATTTAAAGTGAGGGAAATGATCAGTATGCTCGAAGAAGTAGGAATGGAAATCGTTATCGGCCATGGATTTGGGCTTACTCCTATGACTATTGCTGAAATTCATCTTGCTTCGACTTCTAAAAATGTTCTTAGTGCGATTGAATCGGTAGGTCCTTATAAAATGGTCGATGACATTGTAAATCTTCCTATTGAAATTGATAGTGGAAAAATTGCTGTTCCAAATTCGCCTGGTCTAGGTGTTTCAATTGATATGGATAAGATTGAAAAATTTCGAGTATAGTTTGACTTGTATATATAGAAGCGAAGGAGTTTTTAATGCTCTATTTAAATGAAGAAGAAGTCGAATCGCTTATAGAAATGCCAGATGTTATGAGGGTGGTTGATGAGTGTTTTAGGTTGCAGGGGAAAGGAATGGCAACCAATCAACCTAGGAGAAGGGTCTATGTCCCAGATGGCATGATGCATGTTATGTTTGCAAGTTTGATCAGGGAAAATGAGGGTTTTTTAGGTCTAAAAACTTACACTGCTTTTCCTGGAGTTGGTGTTCGATTTATTTTCTTACTTTGGGATGCTAATAGTTCAGAATTACTTTCTTTGATGGAAGCTAACTTACTTGGACAACTTAGAACTGGAGCTGCTAGTGGTATTGCTGCTAAATATATGGCGAATGAATCGATAGAAGAAGCTGGATTAATTGGGACAGGTAGACAAGCGGGAACGCAATTAGAAGCTATTTGTTTAGCCAGAAATATCAAAAAAGTCAAAATATTTAGCCGGACTAAGGATAAAAGAGAAAAATTTGTTATGAGGATGAAAGATAGAGTGAAGACAGAACTAGTTACAGTTGATGATCCTTCAAAGGCTGTGAAAGGTTCAAAAATAGTTTGTACAATGACAAATGCTAGCGAACCTGTCTTTGATGGAAAAGATTTGGAGCCGGGAACAACTGTTATTGCAGCTGGTTCGAATCGAATTACCAATCGAGAAGTCGATGATGAGACATTTAGGAAAGCTTCTCAAGGTCGGATTGTTACAGACAATTTAGAAGGTGCAAAATTTGAGAGTGGAGATTTAGTAGGTGCAGTTCGTTCAAATATTATTAATTGGGGACAGGTAGTGGAGATAGGTATGTTAGCAAATGGTACAATGCCTGGAAGATTGTCGGAAGAAGAAGTGAATCTATTTTTAAGTCAAGGTGTGGCCTCAGAGGATGTTGCACTTGGTTCAGAGATTTTCAAACTTGCCAAAGAAAAAAAAATAGGGACAAAATTGCCTGTAGATGGTTTTTTGAAAAAACCAAGTTAATGCTACTTGCGTTTTAACTCAAATTTGATGTATCTTTCACGTTTTCCAAGGAAGTGCTTTTTTTACAGAAGGTTTGTGTATTATGAGAGATAAAATTTTATTAGAGTGTGTCGATTGTGAAAAGATAAGATACGCTTCTACAAAGAATAAAAGAACTACTCCAGACAGACTCGAATTCAAAAAATTCTGTAGCTTTTGTAGAAAGCATGTTCTATTTCGAGAGGTGAAATAAAATGTCTAAGATTAAGAGCCTCTCTCACAAACGATGTGTAGTTACAGGCAAGGGTGTGATGTTTGGAAATAATGTAAGTCATTCGAATAAAAAAACTAGAAGAAGATTCAATGCCAATATACATAAGAAAAAATTTTGGGTGGCTGAAGAAAAAAGATGGGTTACATTGAAGGTTTCTGCTCGTGGAATCAGAACAATTGCAAAAAAAGGGATCTCAAAAATATTATCTGAATTAAGAAATACCGGAGTAAAGGTCTAAATCTTTTCTTCGTTTTCTTCTTTTATCATTTCTCTGTAATTTTCGTATGAACTTGGAAAGTGGCCGGTGTAATTCATCCAGTTTGTGACCGGGTATCTTGCTCCACCAGCTTTGTGAGTTCCTTCCAATCCTTCCATTATCTCATTACTCAAATCGAATGGGAAACTAAACGCTATTTCATGGTCTTGAACTTGTCCAAAAATTCTATCACCTGTACAAGGAACAATCATTTGGGGTTTTCCATAAATAAAAGGAGCGATTGCTATATCAGCACAATCAATTCTTCCTCTGAATTCGCTACTCATAGTTCCACCTCTTTTCCAAAGCCATGCCTGTCCCAATCTCATAATTTGTGCACTGTTTCCATATACTACGATGCAATCAGGAATAAATGAGGTGCGATTAAGTGGACCAACTATTATCCCAACATATTCATCCTCATTAAGTCTAGGAACACTTTCTTCACTAATTCGACCAGCATTTAGATTTTCTGTATATAAATTTATGCATAAATTCCCCTCATTGTAATGATCCAATTTCTTTTCTAAACCAAGTGCCATTGCTCCAAGAACACAACTACTATCTTCTTTTCCAAGGGCAATTACCCAACCGTATTTCCTAGCCATGCCTATAGCTTGGCAAGTGGTAAATTGATTTTTCAAATCCTTTAAAGGTCTTTTAGTTCTCTCCGGAATTTCTGCTAAGTTTTTCAAGAATTTAATGGCGACTGGGAATGTATTGAGTCGCAAAAATTTATTTAAGTTTTCTTCATAGGAAATCAGGTCTATTTTTTCCATAACTAAATCCTGTCTTATAAAAGATTTTAACTCTTTAAAGATTGAGCCTCGCAAAGATCAAACTGCATCATTATAATCGATTCTATTAGGATAATGTTTTTTTTGAATTTTTAAAAGCGATAAATAAGAGGTTATTCAGTGAAAGTAGAATCGATACTTGCAAAATTGAATGAGTTAAGGAAGGATTGCAAAGGCGAAAATGAAATAGAACAAGCGGTATTTCATGCTTTTTGTTTTGTTTCCTACGAGATTAATTCATTTTCTGATTTCGTTGAAAACGATATTGAACCTAAAAACAGAATCAATGGGTCACTAATAAGTCAAAATGTAAAAGAAATCTTTCAAGTTATTCAGGAGTTGAAAGATGAAATATCAGATGACGAAGAGGATTTAGAATTTATTGCATTAGATTTAACTTTGAAGTTTCTGTTGTTTCTGACTTATGATTTTCAAGAATATTTAAGAAAAATTTAATACCGAATCTAATTTTTTAAAGGAAAGAATTCTTATGTCACTTCCTCTAGAAGGAATTAAAATAGTTTCACTTGGTGTTTCTATAAGTGGTCCTGTTGGTCTCCGCCATCTTGCAGATTTTGGTGCGGAAGTTATTAAGATAGAAGTTCCAGAAAAAGGAGATATGGTTCGTCATTGGGATAACGTTGTAAATGGAGAAGGTTCTGTTCACTTTTGGGTAAATCCAAACAAGAAGAGTCTTACTCTTAATTTGAAAGATACGAAAGGAAAGGAAATCCTTAATCGATTGATTCTAGACGCTGATATTTTTCTAGAAAATTTTAGTCCAGGTTCTATTAATAGACTTGGGTATGATTATGAAAATGTTAAGACAATTAAGAAAGATATTATTTATGTTCACACTTCGGGATATGGACAGGATGGACCTTATAAAAGCATGAAAGCTTTTGACGGACTGATTCAAGCAGAAACAGGAATTATGGAGATGACTGGTTCTAAAGAAGAACCTGCTAAAATGGCACTATCTATTTGTGATGGTGTTACTGGATTGTTTGTCGCATTAAGTTGCATGATGGCTCTTAAGCAAAGAGATAAAGACGGTTTAGGACAGGAAATAGATGTTTCGATGTTTGATTGCATGGTAAGCATGCTTGGCTATTTCCCTTTTCATTTCTTTGAGAATGACTATATCCCAGAACGTATAGGAACTGGTCATCATTTACTTGCACCATATGGTGCTTATCCGGACAAACACGATAAATTGATCGCTATAGCTTGTGCTAGTGAGGTAACTTGGCATAATTTTGCTAGAGCTCTTGATCATGAGGAATGGATTACAGATTCACGCTTTTCATCGAATGCTAAAAGATATGAGAATTTACACGCTTTACTAGAGGTTTTTCTTCCAGTTTTAAAAACGAAAGATCGTGAGGAATGGAGAAAAATTTTTCTTGATTTTGGTGTTCCATGTGGTTGTGTTAACAGTCTCGATGAGGTTTGTAATCACCCTCAAGCAATTTCTAGAGAAATTTTTAAAGAAGTTAATGGGAAATATGGGAATATAAAGATGTGTAAATTTCCTGTCTTATTTAATAATATTGAGCCATTATTGGAACAGCCTCCTTTATTGGGAGAGCATACAGATTTGATCCTAGAGAACTTAGGGATTTCAAAAGAAGATATTCAGAAATATAAAGAACAAGGAATTATCTAATATAGTAGAATTTTTAATGGTTTCATTATTACTGGAGAGTAAGAGATGGATTTTGAATTTAATGAATTGCAAATAAGTGTTCAAAAAATGATTAAGGATTTCGTGGATCGCGAAATCAAACCTGTAGCAATGGAATATGAACTAGAGGATCGTTATCCAACTGGTATTGTTGAAAAAATGCAGGAATTAGGTTTTTTCGGGCTTACAATTCCAGAAGAATTTGGTGGCGGTGGTATGGATGAGGTGTGTTATGCAATTGCCATGGAAGAACTTTCAGTTGGCTGGATGAGTGTTGCAGGAATACTCGGGACGCATATGATGACTTCTTGGATGATTTTGCATTATGGATCTGATGAACAGAAGAAGAATTATTTGCCAAAAATGGCAACGGGAGATTGGCATTCAGGTATGGCATTAAGCGAGCCTGGTTCAGGTTCTGATTCGGCTGCTCTTAGAACACAAGGTAAAAAAGAAGAAGATCAATGGGTTATTAATGGAACTAAAATGTGGACTTCAAATGCTGAACACGCAAATATGTTTTGTGTTTTAGTTCGGACTGATCCAGAATTGCCAAAAGCAAAAGGAATATCAGGAATTCTCGTACATAAAGGAAGTCCAGGATTTAAAGTGAGCCGTCACTTGAAAAAAATGGGATACCGTGGACTCAGAACTAGCGAATTAATTTTTGAAGACGCGAGGGTGCCTCTTGAAAATTTGCTTGGTAAAGAGAATGAAGGGTTCCCCATGATTATGAGTGCATTAGAAGGAGGTCGAATTAATGTTGCGGCCAGGAGTGTTGGTTTAGCTAGGGCTGCTTTTGAAGACTCAGTTAAGTATGCACAACAAAGAGAAACTTTTGGGAAACCTATTGCCCATCATCAATTGATTCAGTCAAAATTATCGGAAATGGCAACGCGTATTCATGCTTCGAAACTAATGACCTATCAGGCTGCGAATTTGAAGAGCGATAACAAACGATGTGATTTGGAGGCAGGGATGGCTAAACTTTTTGCCTCAGAGACAGCAGAATTTTGTGCGAGTGAGGCCATTCAAATTCACGGTGGGATGGGTTTTATTCAAGAGTTGCCAGTTGAGCGATATTTTCGTGACTGTAAACTTTTAACTGTAGGAGAAGGTTCTAACGAAATCCAACGAATTATTATTGCTAGACGCTTGCTAGAACGTTATCCAGTTTAGATACAGGATTTAATATGGAAAAGAATCAAAAAGGAAGATGGTTTGAAGATTTTAATGTTGGAGAAATAATTAAACACCGTCCTGGAAGGACTATTTTAGAAAGCGATAATACATGGTTTACACTACTTACTAATAATAATCATCCTATACATTTTGATTACCACTATGCTTCCAAAACACAATTTGGCAAACCCCTTGTAAATTCTGCTTTGACACTGGCTGTTGTTACGGGAATGTCAGTAGAGGATGTTTCATATCGGTCCATTGCAAATTTGGAATGGACTTTTATTAAACTTCCTAATCCAGTTTTCATTGGAGATACAATTTACGCTGAATCAGAAATAATTGAAAAAAGGGAGTCAAAATCAAAATCAGATCGTGGGATTGTTACAATTTTGACAAGAGCTTTTAATCAAAGAAATACTCTTGTGATGGAATTTAAGAGAAAATCCCTTGCCGCTAAAAAGGGCAAGGGTGCCATACCTGATTATGAAGACATTTTACTAGATGAAAACTAAAAACACATTTTTTAGCTGTGAGCTAGTGGGGCTAAGGCATTAATTTCACTTACTACATCTAAGACTACAGGTCGATTTGCAGAAAAAGCTTGGTCAAACGCACTTTTTAGTTCTCCAGGCTTTTCGACACGAATTCCCAATGCTCCCATGTTTTCAGCGATTTCTGCAAAATTAACTTTACTTAAGCCCCAAAGTTCGAATGCTTTTTCTGTTTGTTCACCACCATAGATTCTATCGAAACCTCTTTTGGATTGATTTCCGGAGTGATTATTATTAACAAGGATTACCGCATTGATATTCCAACGAACTGCTGTCTCTATGTCTCCTATGTGATACCAAAGACCCGAATCTCCTGTGAAACAAATAACAGGTCTGTCTGGAATACCACACTTTGCACCTAGCGCTGCAGGGAATGCCCAACCTAAATGACCGGCACTTCTCATATAATTTTGAGTAGATTCTCTTAAGTCATACATTCCACCCATCCACATTCCAGAATGTCCAGTATCTACAACAACCATAGCATCTGAAGGTAGATGGTCTGTCATTTCTTTGCAAATTCTTTCAGGTCGCATAGGAATATCTTCAGAATTCATCAGTGAAGAGTAAGTGTCGTAATATTCTTTTACTATTGTTTCTACTGTTTTTACCCACTTATCTCTTTTGTTTGCTGAAGAAGGGTCACAAACTTCAATGAGCTTTTGAACGGTGGCTTTTACGTCACCATTGAGAGCGACGTTGAGTGGATAGTTTCTACCAAGAGCTTCTGGATCAATATCAAGTTGAATTGCAGATTTTCCAATTGGAGGAACTGCCCAGAAGTGTGTGGTCATGCCACCTGCTTGAGTTCCAATAAAGAAAACTAAATCGGATTCAAGAACTGTTTTGTTAGCACTTTCTCGTGAGTAAGTTCCAACCACACCAGCTGACAAACGATGAGTAGATGGAAAAACATCTTTGCCATTTAGGGAAGTAACTACAGGAATATTTAACTTCTCTGCAAGTGTTAATATTTCTTTTGATGCTTCTGATGATCTTGCTCCGCCGCCAACAACTAAAACGGGTTTAGAAGAATTTGCAAGAATGGTTGCAACTTCAGAAATACTATTTAAATCTGCAACTGGTCTGTGAGGAGGCATTTTTATACAATTTCTATCAATTTGCAATGTCATTTCTGCTTCTTGTTGATCAAGTTGTCCTTCATTTCCAGCAAATTGTAAATGCACAGGTCCAGGAGAACCAGAAGTAGCACTCCGAAAAGCTTGATTAAGCATATCTGGAATTCTGGATACGTCGTCTATAGTAGCATTAAATTTTGTGACAGGATCAAAAGTTGGGACGTCATCTATTTCTTGATAAACTTTTCTAAATTTTGTTTCCGGAAGTCTTCCTCCAGTTAAGGCAATAATAGGAGATCTTGCTAAAAATGCATCGCGTAATCCTGCAGCAAGATTCATCGCACCAATAACTTGAGCAGCACAAATACCAGGTTTTCCGGTTGCTCTTGCATACCCGTCTGCCATATATGCTGCAGACTTCTCTCCATGGCTACGTACTCTATTAATTAGAGTTCTTTCTTCTAGTTCTACCATAGTTTTTCTAAGAATAGCTGGAACATGAAATAGATGTGTAACTTCATAAGCTTTAAGAGCTTCAGCAAGATATTGAGCACCCGTCATTTTTGGCATAGCGTTTTTCCTTATTACAAAATTAAAATTATTGAAATTTTTATAAAATGAATTAAAAAACACTTCGAAAGCTCTAAGTACCGCAGTCGAATTAAATAACCTTAAAGAAAATAATTCTAATTTTTGACCCTGCTTTCTATAAAGTCAATCTGATTTAAAAATTTACATAATTTTTCTTCTAATTTAATTATTACAATATTTTAAAATCGCTTATTCTTTATGATATTATCGTAACTTATTATTTAATCATTTTTATATATTTTTACTTTTGTTTAGGTCTTTGTTGCCTTTTATTGGGGAGTAATTATGTTGTTTGAAGAATTAAATCCAGATTTACGTCTGCTTCTTGGTCCAGGACCAAGCCCTGTTCATCCTCGGGTTTTAAAAGCTATGAGTTCACATGTCATTGGTCATTTAGACCCCTATTTTTTGAAAGTAATGGATGATTGTCAAAATATGTTACGCGATCTTTTTAATACGAAGAATGAGGTAACTTTTCCAGTTTCTGG
>DFQF01000055.1:54792-63480 GCA_002377645.1 Nitrospinaceae bacterium UBA3496
TTATTTGTATTAATGGAGTTTTTGGGGAAAGAATGGCAGATGTTGCAGCTCGTTTTGGTGCAGAGGTAATTCGTGTTGAGGCACCTTGGGGCCAGCCCATAGACCCTAGCGATCTTGAAGAAGCGTTAAAATCAAACTCAGGAGTGACTCTGGTTGGAATAGTTCACGCAGAAACTAGCACTGGGGTACTTCAACCTATCGAAGAAATAGGAAGAATTTGTAGAGAGTATGATGCTTTATTGTTACTAGATTGTGTTACTTCTCTTGGTGGAGTTCCCGTTGAGATTGATAACTGGGGAGTTCAGATTGCGTATAGTGGAACGCAAAAATGCTTGTCTTGCCCACCCGGTGTGGCTCCAATAACTTTTGGAGAGAGAGCACTTGGTAAGGTTCGTGAGAGGAAGAATAAGGTTACAAGTTGGTACTTTGACGTAAGTATGGTTGAGAAATATTGGGGTAACGATCGTGTTTACCATCACACCGGTCCTATTACGATGAACTACGCTATCAGAGAAGCTTTAAGAATTGTTTTTGAAGAAGGTTTAGAGAAGCGTTTTTCAAGACATAAATTAGCAAGTTTAGCTTTGCAAAGAGGAGTAGAAGCTTTAGGGCTTTCGATGTTTGCAAAAGAGGGTGCTAGAACGCCCACTCTAAATACAATTTCTCTATATGACGGCTTAGATGATGGTGCTATAAGAAAAACACTCTTGAACGATTTCAATATAGAAATTGGGGGTGGTCTGGGGCCTTTAGCAGGAAAAATATGGAGAGTAGGGATGATGGGTCACGGTGCAACCCAAGCTAATGTAGTCTATTTCCTATCTGCGCTTGAGGTGATTTTTAAAAAAATGGGTTACACTGAAAAAGTTGGTTCTGGTGTTTCTGCTTGTGCTAATGTTTTTTCTGATTCTTAAATTTAAAAAACTTTAGGAGGTTTGCAAAAAGATGCCTTTCAATATGGGATTTACAGAACTATTAGTTATCTTGGCTATATGTGTTCTGGTTTTTGGTGCGAAACGTCTTCCAGATATAGGTTCTGGACTTGCAAAAGGGATTCGGAGTTTTAAGAAGGGGATTAACGAAGATTCTGATTCTTTAAAGGAGAATGAAAAAGAGCATTCTATCCCAGAAGAAGAATCTTTAAATAAAAAATAATGTGAACATTTTCCATAGATTTTTCGTGAATCAATCTTTTGGTTTTCTTAAGTAACCATTTTTAAACTTTTAAATTTTTACTTCTTTCGGGAATTTCTTTTTTCGTTAAATAAGGGATTAAGATTGGATTTTTTTGAAGTTGTCTCTTCTGAAAGAGTGTTGCAGACTATATCCGAATTTTCACCTCTAAAATCTGAAATTCTTGATACGGATTCAGCAATATCTCGTATATTAGCAGAAGATGTATATAGCCCTGTAGATTTGCCGGATTTTGCAAGGTCGACAATGGATGGGTATGCCTTAAAAGCAAAAGATACTTTTGGTGCGAATGATTCTATTCCAACGTATTTAGAACTAGTTGGTCATATTTTAATGGGTGAAGCACCAAATTTTAAATTGGAAATAGGTCAGGCAGCAAGAATCAGTACTGGCGGAATGCTCCCAGAGGGTTCGGATTGCGTTATAATGCAGGAGTACACGAATCTAATGGATGATAAAACTCTTGAGGTCTTAAAATCTACCTCTGTTGGCGAAAACATTTTAAATGTAGGAGATGATCTAAAAAAAGGAGAAAATTTTTTAGCTTCAGGAATCCCACTTAAAAGTCATGATATTGGAGCGTTGTTTGGAGTCGGAATAACGAGGGTTCAAGTAAGTACGCGACCGAAAGTTGCTATTTTACCTACAGGAGATGAACTGGTTGGTCCAGGACAAAAAACAAAGCTAGGACAAATACGTGATATCAATAGATTTTCACTTGCCGCAGCAGTTTCTGAAATGGATTGCATACCTATGGTGGAAGATATACTTCCAGATGACCTAGAAGTTATAAAATCTAGGTTGGAAAAAGTTATTCAAGATGCAGATATTGTTCTTGTTTCTGGAGGAAGTTCCATGGGCATGAGAGATTTTACGGTATCTGCTATCAATTCATTAGGAGAACCTGGTGTTTTAATCCATGGGATTTCTATTAAGCCAGGAAAACCAACTATTCTTGGACGTCTTGATTTTGAGGGTGGAAACAAAATTTTAATAGGAATTCCTGGACATCCTGTTTCCGCGATGATGATTTTCCATAAATTTGTAGTTCCTACAATAAGAAGGTTAAGAGGGGAAAAAGATATTTTTGTTTCGCAAAGAGGGAAAGTATTGGCTAGTTTATCTAGAAATTTACCTTCTGCTCCAGGAAGGGAAGATATGATTCGTGTAAGTTTGAAAATCGAAGGAAACAAGTTGATTGCTTCTCCATTGATGGGTAATTCTGCAATGATTTCAACCATGACGAAAGCTGATGGATACTTGATTATTCCCACGGATTTTGATGGATTAGTTGCAGAAACAGAAGTCGAAGTTTTACTGTACTGAAAAAGTTTTTTTATGAATTGGAGGACAAAGTTGACAGATTCACTCTTACCTCTTAACGGAAGGAAGTACTACCTTGAAAATGTGCCAAGGGAAAAAGCTTTAGAGAGACTTCTTCAAGAGATAGGAAAGGTTCACGAATTTACTTTCGAAAATATTCCCGTTCAAGATGCCTTGGGCAGAATTACTCATATTCAAGTAAATGCTCTTATATCTAGTCCACATTTTCATGCTGCAGCGATGGATGGGTATGGTATAGAAGCTAAAAAAACTTTTGGTGCTAACCCAATTAATCCAAAGTCATTCAAAATTGATGCCGATATTTTTCCATTAGATACCGGAGATCCTTTGCCAATAGGTACGGACGCAGTAGTAATGATTGAGAACGTGAATCAAATAACAGAAAATGAAATTCAACTCGAATCTTCAATTTCTCCTTGGCAAAATGTTCGTGTTGCAGGAGAAGATATTGTCGAAGGCCAATTAATTTTTCCAGCTGGGCATGTATTGTCTGCAGTCGACCTAGGAGCCTTGCTCGCATCGGGAATACTAGATATCGAAGTTCGAAAACGTCTTGAAGTAGCAATTATTCCAACAGGAGATGAACTTGTTCCTCCTGGGAAAGAACTACAGGATGGAGATCTAATCGAATTTAATTCAGTTGTTATGTCTAATTTACTGAAAGATTGGGGTGCAGTTTCAAAAGTTTTTCCTATAGCAAAAGATAATTTTGAAGAGATTGAAAAAATTGTCAGTGACGCAGTTGAAAAATTTGACGTTGTCTTAATAAACGCGGGTTCTTCTGCTGGTAGAGAGGATTATACTTCTTCAATTATAGAGAAACTTGGAAAATTATTAGTCCATGGAGTTGCAATTTTCCCAGGGAAACCAACGATTATGGGTTTATGTAAAAATAGTAAAAATGTTGAAAAGCCTGTTTTTGGAATCCCGGGGTATCCTGTTTCTGCAGTGTTAGCTTTGTCAGAATTTGTGAAGCCTACTCTTGCGCATTTACTTGGAATAAATGTTCCAAGTAACCAAAAAGTAAAAGCTATGTTAGGTCGCAAAACTGCTTCAAGGCTTGGGATGGAAGAATTTCTGAGAGTGAAAATGGGAATAGTAAGAGACAAAATGCTTGCAATACCTGCAAAGCGAGGTGCAAGCGTTATTAGTAGTCTCGTTGAAGCAGATGGTATAGTAAGAATTCCACGTAATTCAGAGGGTTTAGAGGCGAATCAAGAATTAGACGTTGAACTTCTTAGACCAATAGAGAAAATTGAAAAGAATATTCTTATGGTAGGAAGTCACGATAATGCTTTAGATTTGTTGATTGTTGCTCTTCAACGTAAGTTCGGATATCAATTATCAGTTTCATCTGTAGGTTCAATGGCCGGGCTGATTGCTTTAAAGAATGAAGAAGCACATTTTGCGGGAACCCATCTTTTAGATCCTGTTAGTGGAGAATATAATTGGTCTTATATTAAAAGATATATGCCGAATATTGAAGTAGTTGTTGTAAACTTTGTTGAAAGAGAGCAAGGTATTTTCGTGAGGCCTGGTAACCCTAAAAACATAAAAAACTTTTCAGATCTTGTTTCAAAAGACCTATCTATTGTGAATCGACAGTCTGGTGCAGGTACAAGAGTTTTGTTTGATCATTTTATAGAAAAAGAAGGATTACATCATTCAGATTTTCTGGGCTATGATCAAATTGAGACTACTCATATTGGTGTAGCAATGGCTATTTCATCCGGACGAGCTGACGCTGGTTTAGGTATTCGTTCGGCTTCTAATCTTTTAGGACTTGATTTTATTCCATTGCATAAAGAAAGATTTGATTTTGTTTTTCCTGTCGAATTTGCAAATTCAAATTTGGGTGGGAATTTGATTTCTGTTTTAAAGGATAATGACTTTCTTGAAAATGTTTCTTCTTTAGGTGGATATAAAACTGGATTGTCTGGTACGGTCATTGAGGAATTTTAAAAAAAGGGAATGTAATTAAATGCCACAGATTCAACTTTATGACAAATATGGACGAGGGCATAACGATCTGAGAATTTCAGTTACAGACAGGTGTAATTTCCGATGCTTCTATTGTATGCCAGAGGAAGGCATGGAATGGTTACCTCATGATGAGGTTTTGTCTTATGAAGAGATCTTGAGAGTTGTAAGAATAACTACAGAGCTAGGTTTTGACAGCTTTCACATTACGGGAGGTGAGCCCCTACTCAGAAAAGATCTCTCTTTACTTATTTCAGGAATGTTAGATATCCAACCCGAAATGGATCTTGCCCTGACAACGAATGGAATCCTTCTTCCTACTGTAGCGGAAGATTTATATAAAGCTGGATTAAGAAGAATTAATATAAGTCTTGATACACTTGATGAAGAGAAATTCCTTTTCATGACAAGAAGAAATCAGTTGAAACAAGTTTTGGAAGGTATCAAATCTGCATCCGATGTGGGTTTCAATCCTATTAAGATTAATGCAGTAGCAATTAAAGGTTTGACTGAAGAAGAAATTCCTCGTTTTGCGGATTGGGCGAGAGAAACAGGTCATATAGTTCGATTTATTGAGTATATGCCTCTAGATGCTGATAAGACTTGGGATAAAGACAAAGTACTTTCTGCTGAAGAAATTCTTGCTGGTCTTTCGAAAAATTGTGCACTTGAACTAGTTTCTGGAAATATCTCTGATCCAGCGACAAGATATCGTTACGAAGATGGTAAGGGCGAGATAGGTGTTATTCCATCAGTTACGAGACCTTTCTGTGAAGATTGTAATAGGATGAGATTAACAGCAGAAGGAATGATACGAACTTGCTTATTTTCAAATGATGAGCACGATTTAAAGAAACTGCTTCGAGGAAATAAGGGTGATGAGGTTATTAAAAAATGGTTAGGTGAGGTTTTGTTTACTAAAACACCTGGTCATTTAATAGGACAAAAAGAATTTGTACAACCTGACAGAACAATGAGTGCAATTGGCGGATAGATAATTACTTTTACTGTTTATATTAAGTTTGCATTTATTTCTGAGATATATTTCCCATTTTAGAGCGGATGATTTTTATGAAAAAAAAGGAAACAAATAATTTCTTTCGTGAGAATAAAAGAAAAACGGATGAAATGAGAAAAGTTAACTTAGAAGTTGATTATGTGAAAACTTGTGCTGGTAGTGCACTTTTCCAGATTGGAAATACAAGAGTTCTATGTACTGCTTCTGTAGAAGAAAGAGTTCCTAGACATAAGAGGAATTCAGGAGAAGGATGGCTAACATCAGAGTACGCAATGTTGCCCGGAAGTGGTTCGGATCGCATTTCTCGTGATAGAGCTCGAGCAGGACGTTCTGTCGAAATACAAAGATTAATTGGACGTTCTTTAAGGGCTGTCGTTGATTTGAAGCCACTAGATGGATTTACTGTCTATGTTGATTGTGATGTGATCCAAGCAGATGGTGGAACAAGATGTGCATCTATTACTGGAGGATACATAGCTCTTTGTAGAGCTGTTGATAAACTTTTAAAAGAAAAGAAGATTACTGATAATCCTCTAAAGGGGTTAGTTGCCGCGATTAGTGTTGGTATCGTAGATGGAAAATGTATTCTTGATCTCGATTATAGTGAAGATGTCAGGGCAGATGTTGACATGAATATAGTAATGACTGAGAAAAGTCATTTTGTTGAACTTCAGGGGACTGCAGAGGGGTCACCTTTCCGGAAAAGTGATATGTCCCGTTTGATATCTCTTGCTCAAAAAGGGATTGGTGAACTTATCGACATGCAATCTGTGTATTTTCCAAAAAAATGAAAATTCTTTTTTTTAGTAACAATCAACATAAAATCCTTGAAGTAAAGAAACTTTTGTCTTCTATGACAATTGATATTTTAACGCTTGATGAGATAGGAAGACAGATTGTAGTTGAGGAGACAGGTGCCAATTATCTGGAAAATGCTTTGCTAAAGGCAAGAAATGCAAGTCAGTTAACTGGACTGCCAGTTCTTGCAGATGACTCTGGTTTAGAAGTGGATGCAATTCCTGATCAACTAGGAGTTTTTTCCGCAAGATTTGGAGGATTAGGACTTTCAGATGAAGAGAAAAACACACTGCTTTTAAAAAAGTTAGAAGGCGTCCCGATTGAGAAGCGCACTGCAAGATATGTAAGTCTAGTTGTTTTTTATAATTTGGATGGAAAGTATTACTCTTTTGACGGTTATCTGAAAGGGACCATTACTGAAGGTTCTAAAGGAAGACATGGATTCGGTTATGATCCAATTTTCTATCTTCCAAACTTAAAATGTACCGTT
Organism: Nitrospinaceae bacterium UBA3496; assembly: GCA_002377645.1. GTDB lineage: Bacteria > UBA8248 > UBA8248 > UBA8248 > UBA8248 > UBA3496. Next base: position 61,617 of record DFQF01000055.1, read on the forward strand.
GCAAATTTGTCGCAAACTGAAAAAAATAATATTAGTCATAGATCAATAGCATTTAGAAAATTTAGAAATTGGTATTTAAATGTTTTTGCGAAAAAAACATAAAATTATAATATATCTTTTTTTGGTTTTATAAGGAGGATTGTTTAAATGTCTAAAATTAAAATGGTTGAGTTGGATGATGCAAAAGGAGCAACTAAGGATTTATATGATGCAAGTACGGCAATGATTGGAAGAGTTCCCCATTCTGTCAGGGTTTTAGGCAATATACCTATGGTTTCAAAGTTTTTTCTTCTGTTTAGTGCAGTTATGCAAAGAGAAGGTGCCGGGAGTTATCTTTCGTCAAAAATCAAGGAAATAGTAATCATTAAAACTAGTCAAGTTAATGGATGTGATTATTGACTAGCACATAATACGGCGCTTGGACAAGCGGCAGGAATTACAGACGAACAGGTTTCATCTATCGTTAGTGACGACTACATGGATTCTTCGATTTTATCAGATAGGGAAAAAGCTGCAGTTTTATGGGCAGAACACGTAACAAAAAATACTGCTCGTTCCAGAGATGATGTTTTTGAAGTTGTCAAAAAGAGCTTTTCAGATAATGAAATTGTTGAACTTACACTTATGTGTGGAACTTTTAATTTATGGAATCGATTTATGGACTCTCTTGGCATACAGGTAGAAGATCAATCTGAAGTAGACAAGATAAAAAAATCCGTTTATTTGAGTCCAGATAAAGTGAAAGCTTTTTTGGAAACGATGTTGGAAAATTGGCCTACAGAATTTCCTGTTCCTGATTCATCCGCTCCAAAAGAATAAAGTATAGTTTTTTAATAAGGAGTCATAATTTGGAAATATTGGAAATTTCTGAGGAAAAAGCAGAAGGAAAGATTAGGGAAATTTTTTCCGATATTCAAAGTGTTACGCGTTCAACACAAGTTGGTCTTTTGTATAGATCTCTCGCAGTTCATGAAAATATTTTTGTTCAGTTTTGGGAAAAAGTTCGTAATAATTTAATTTCTCAATATTTTGAAAGATGTGCTCAAAATGTTCGTATGAGAATGATTCCACCAATGCCTGAAGATGTTCCAGATTTTGAAGAAGAATTGTTAGATGAAGAGTATGATGACGAGAAAATTCTTTCTATTTCGCGTATTTTGGACATGTATAATTATTTGGGTCCAAAAGATTTAATTTTTGCTATAGCCTTAAAGGCTTCGTTAAATGGCATAGGTATAGGAGGAACTACTCCTGGTTCAAAAGATGACTTAGAGATTATTCCTCTAGGGGCTCCTGTTGAGATGCCGTTTCCAGTTTTAATAGATCCTGAAAATCTTTCAGTTGATTTTTTAAATGCAATATTATCCGAAAGAAATGATAAAGCTATTCCAGATGTATGGAGAGCGCTTTCAAATTTTCCAGAACTTTTGAAACTCATTTCTACTTTTATTTCGAATCAAAAATCTCAAGAAGGATTTAAAATAACAATTGATCTTTCAAAAGGCGCAGCTGCAGCTGCAGCACAAGAATTTCCTTATGAATTTGTTCTTGAAATAGAGAAACTTAGCAAAGATGAAATTTTAGTACTTGATAAAAAATTGGATTACTTTATACAAATAATCCCTCAAACTAGTGTGATGATACATCTGCTTCGGGCTTGTCTTCTAGGTGAATCTAGAGTTAGAAGAGATCCATTCGATTAAACTGAGAATTTTCAAATTGTAATTTTTTTAGCAAAAAGGATGCATTCGTTTTTCATGTCTTTTTATATGATTGCTGTTTTTTCACCACTTTTCTTTATAGCTGGAATTATTAAAGGTTCCATTGGTTTTGCTCTACCTGTTGCTACTATTCCTTTTCTTTC
>DFQF01000031.1 GCA_002377645.1 Nitrospinaceae bacterium UBA3496
ACACCCACAAATTCAGCCACAAATCGTGTTTTTGGTTCATCATAGATTTCTTGCGGTTTTCCTACCTGTTCTATTTTTCCATCATTCATAACACAAATTCTATCACTTGTTACCATAGCTTCAGACTGATCATGTGTTACATATACACTCGTTATATGAAACTCATCATGTAATCTACGAATCTCAAATCTCATTTCTTCACGTAAATTTGCATCTAGATTTGATAAAGGTTCATCTAAAAGTAAGATTGCCGGTTCTACTACAATTGCACGCGCAAGAGCTACTCTTTGCTGTTGCCCACCGGATAATTCACCAGGATATCTATCTGCTAAATGTTCCATTCTAACTACTGACAACATCTTTTTTGCTCTCTTTTCAGACTCATGGTTTGTAAGATTTCTAAATTTCAAACCATACGATACATTTTGGAAAACAGTTTTATGAGGCCAAATTGCATAACTTTGAAAAATCATACTCATATTTCTCTTTTCAGGAGGTAAAATTTTATTTCCATCTGAAACTACTTTATTATCAACAATAACTTCTCCAGAATTTGGATCTAAAAATCCTGCAATCAGACGAAGAGTCGTAGTCTTTCCGCAACCAGATGGTCCAAGTAATGAAATTAATTCTCCATGTTCAATATGTAAATCAATCTCATCCACCGCTCTTACATCAGTACCAAAAACCTTTAACAATTTACTTAAATCTAAAGTAGCCAAGAGGAAACTCCTTTAATTTTTTTCACGAGCCTGCATAAAATCTCGACCCACAAATCTAAATCCTGAGAAAACGGCTATCAGGGTAAGAGAAAGCAAAACAACAGCTATTGCAGAAATTTGACCCAAAAGTGCTTCCTCATAAAAGTCCATTATAACAACTGAAATTACTTTTGTATCTGTAGTCCATAACATTATCGATGCACTCAATTCTCTTAGACAAGGCATAAATACAAGTATCCAAGATGCAATTAGACTAACTTTAAAAAGAGGAATTGTTATATCTTTGAATACGCGAAATCTACTAGCTCCAAGTATTCGACAACTTTCCTCTAATTCAAAGTGAATATTCATAAGACCAGCATTACTAGTTTGAAAAGCCAAAGGCATATATTTAGTCACATAGGCCAACATCATAATCCAAAGTGTCCCATATAATAAAAAAGGTTCTTTTGTATATGCAGAAAATAACCCAATCGCAAGTACGATACCTGGAATTCCTATCGGCGCGGTTGCTAGAAAACTAATGTATTTGTGACCTTTAACAAGTTGTCTTTGCGTAATATAAGCTGAAACAGCAGCAATCAGAGTGCATAGTGTGGCAGCAAAAATAGCCAGTATAATTGTGTTTTTTAAAGAGATGATAAATGCATCATTACTAAAAATAAATCGATAATTATCAAATGTAAGATTAGAGATTTGTAATCCGTAACCTATTGTATTAAGAAACGAAGTAGAAATAAGCATAAAACTTGGTAAAACGACCGAACAAATAATTGGCAATAAACAAAGCATAAACACTGGAATTCTCCAAAAGCCAAGAACCTGAGGCCTTCTCTGTCCTCCTTTACCTCCAATTGTTGCATATCCCCTTCTTCCGAGAATATACCGCCTAATATATACTAGGAAAAATGCAGTAGCCAACATTGGCAAAGAATAAGCTGAAGCAATACCCAACATATCATCCTCAGATACCATAAAAGAACGTAATTGAGTCGTCATTACTTCTATTCCTGCTGGAATGGCCAGAACATTCGGAATTCCAAATAAAATCATAGCCTCCAAAAGAGCGAGGATAAAACCTGCACAAAGAGCAGGCAAAGCAAGGGGCAATGTAATATTCAACATAGTACTGAATGTTCCACCACCTGCTATATTGGCAGCGTCCTCAACATCTGAAGAAATATTATTTAGTCCTGCTAAGACAACAATAAAAACAAGTGGAAAATTAAACAAAGTCATAGAGAAAACTAGTCCCGATATAGTAAAAATATCAAATAAATAAGAATCTGGACCTAAACCAAAAATTCCTCTATAGATAATATTTAACCAACCCATCCTTGGACCTGCTAGGAAAATCCATGCGATCGCACCTAAAAAAGGAGGGGTAACAAAAGAAATAAGAACTGAATTGCGAATCATTCCAGGACAAGGTATATCCGTCCTACTAACGCACCAAGCCAGTATTGCTCCAACTAGTAAACTCAGAGTTCCTACAAGGATTGATACTATTAATGTCCAATAAATAGGAATTAAATGTTCTTCAGTAGTGAAAGCAGTAACAAAATTTTGCAGAGTCCAACCACCACCTTCTTCTTCAGAAATAAGAAAACTCTCTTGAATAAGATAGTATACTGGATTAACAATCAAAATTAGTAGAGCAACAGCAACAGTAGCCCAAACTAAAAAAGATGGGTCAAATTTTTTAGAAGTTTCATCAGATGACAAGACAAACCTACCTTTTATACTTCAGCAAAAAACAAAAATTACTATTCTGTGAAGACAAAGTAAATTGTCTTCACAGAATTCTTAAACATAAACAGTTAGAAACGCATTATTTCTTCTTCTTTTTCTTCTTCTTTTTACCTTCAAGTTTAATACCACTAAAGATCTTCTTAAATCTCTTCCTAGAAGGTTTAGATTTTTTCTTAAGTTCCTGAGCTGGAACCTCAACCAATTTGAACTTGCTAAGAGGTGTTTGCTCTTTAGGATAAGTGATTCCAGTATGACCTACATACAGACCCATATTAGCAAGAATCTGCTGTGCTTCTTGTGAAAAAAGATAATCTGCATATACTTCTGCAGCATTTGGATGAGGTGCTTTAGCTAGAACAGAATTTGGAGAACGCACAAATGGAACTCCTTCTTTTGGAATCGCCATCGCTAAAGGTTCACCTTTCAAAATCTTGTTAAATGCAGAATACGCAACTGCACCATGTGTCATTAGTACTTCACCACGTGCAACCAAACCAAGTGTCCCTGCAGCAGAACCATATCGACGTGGATTGTTAGCTTTAAGCTTTACAAAATAATCACCACCAAACAAGTTCTCCAAAACGATCATTGTTGCAGTGGCAAAACCACCATAATTCGGATCGGAAACAACTAGTTTATTTTTCCATTTTGGATCATGATAATCCAGCCAACTTGTAGGAGCTTCTGAAGCTTTCACTAATTTTGTATTGTACACAGGTACCATTACACTAGAACGCAAAATATACCATCTTCCATCATCCGTTCTAAAGTTAGACAATAGTTTGTCTCCACCTTTTACTTTATAGGGACGAATATACTTCAACTTTTCATGCATGATCAAAAACTGACCGATGTTAGAAGTATGGAAAACGTCCGCCCTGTAAATTTTACCCCTAGCTTCTTTTCTGTAACGTTTATAAAGTTTACTAGAACCTGACCTATGTAAAACACACTTTATTCCTAAGTTCTTTTTGTTAAAGTTATTACATATTCTTTGGGATATTTTCAGAGTAATAGAAGAATACCAAACAACTTTACCTTCTTTTTTGGCTGCTCTCATATCAGCTGAAAATGCGGAAGTACTAAATAAAACAACAAAAAAACAGAATGCTAAAACCGCTCCTATCGACTTCTTGAGATACATTGAATAACCTCCTCTTTGTTTAACAAAAAAAGCAAAATTTAATAGCCTATTAAAGGAAATATATCCTCAACTTAACACAAAAAGATCATAAAAAAAGATTTTTCTCCCTTCTTATAAAGATAAATAGTTATTTATTTTC
>DFQF01000069.1:0-44565 GCA_002377645.1 Nitrospinaceae bacterium UBA3496
TTTTTCTTTCTGGCTAGTTCCGCTTTCCTTTTCAGTTCTTCTTTTCTTTTTGCTTCCCATTTTTTGTTTTGAGACAAAGCAGCAACAAATGATTTTAATTTAAGAATTTGAGTAGAATTATCTTCATATCCATATCTAGGAGGATCCTTCCATGTTCTAGAAAATGTGAGAGTGATTCCTGTAGATGCATCTATCAAACGTTTTTCTGAAAATTTTGCTCCATCTTCTGCCCAAGAGCTTGAACTATCCGCATTGGTACACTCTCCTTTTGTTGAAACCTCAACTAACGTCCATACCTTTCCTAGAATAGATTGTTTACGTTTAGAAATAATCTTTGAAACAAGAGTCCATTCCGAAGTGTAATTATTATTCCATTCTTCTAAAACTGTATATTTTACTTGATGACCAGTAGATTTCGACAAAAAATTCTTGATTTTAGAGCGATTGTCCTCATCGATAGTATTGGAAAGACCCCCATGCCTAGGATTGAAAGGTCTACCCCCTGAAGAAGCAATTCCTCCTACAAGTTCGTACTCATCTCCAAAAGCTTCCAAATTGGTCTCGTAGATAGTTGTAAAACCAGATCTCTTGAGAACTTTAAAAAGTATTTCTTTTCCTGCTTCATTTTGATATTTGAGGATTTTTGAATTCTTAAGCGAAACCGGCGTTATTGCAGCCTGCACAAAGGAAGAGAAAAAGAAGATAAAAGAAATGAAAACGAAAAAAGATCTTAAAAAACGCATTAGCCCCCCCAGTATATGATATTTTGTATTTATTATACCTTAACTGAAACTACTCGAACAATCCTTGGCAAATCTGATTCACAAGTTCATCACATCTGAACTAATGGAATAGGGGTCTTTTTTTCTATCTAGAATTAAATTAATAACATTTTCATCAAATTGAGTTTCTATATTTTCAAATAGTTTTTCAGCAGCAATCTCTTTGCATATTTCCAAAAGAATACTCTGAATTTTCCTCTTTTCTATACTTAACTTAATTTCTATATTATTCTCCATAAATAATTGATATTTATGAATTTCTTCTAATAATTCTTTTATCCCCACTTCCCTTAGTGCTTCTGCTTTCAATATCGGGGGCACCCATACCAGATCTTTTTCTTCGTAGTGAAAATCTATCATTTCCTTTAGTTCACTGACCGTCTTTTCTGCACCGTCCCTATCTGCTTTATTAACCACAAAGATATCCCCAATTTCTAGAATCCCTGCTTTCACAGCTTGTATATCGTCCCCTGCACCTGGCTCCTGCACTAAAATGACGATATCGGCAGTTTTCATAATGTCTACTTCTCCTTGCCCTACCCCTATCGTCTCTACAAAAATAATATCTAAAGGCATCGCTTCCATTACATATAAAGCGCTTCTAGTTGCGTAAGCCAAACCACCCAGACTATTCCTTGAAGCCATTGATCGAATAAAAACATTTTCGTCTGTGAAATGAGAAGACATCCTTACTCTATCACCCAAGATTGCCCCTCCAGTAAAGGGACTGCTAGGATCCACCGCCAAAACTCCTATTCTCTGTTTTTTCTCTCTACACAATGAAACCATGCTATTGACTAAGGTACTCTTCCCCACACCTGGCGGTCCTGTAATTCCAATCACGGGGACTTTTCCACCATGAGGGAAAACTCCCTCTACAATTTTCTTCGCAATCGGATCTCTACTCTCAATCATCGTAATTGCCCTTGCAGCAAGACGTATGTTTCCAGACAAAATTCCGTCTACACATTCTTGCACTTTCGCGTCCACATCTGTCTCCTAAAAGTTATTTACCAAGAGCTACGAAAAAAGCACCCACAACTGCCATCACGCCTCCAATTACAACCTGCTTCGTAATACTTTCCTGTTTTCGAAAAAAAATCCAGGAAAGAAATATTATCATCAGAACGTTTAATCTGTTAATCGGTAAAACCTGCACAATATCTCCGGTCCGCAGTGCAGTCCAGAAAAAAAATGCCGCCATCGCATTAAATAAAGCTCCAACGCTTACCATAATAATAGGATGCATCTTCTTCCAGCCGCCCACCTTAAATTCTTTCGAACAGATAAATATCATAAACATTGCCACAAAAGAGGTTGCATTAGACACAGTCTGCGCAAAAGGTGCAGAATCGACAATCGCAAGACCTAATTTCCCAAGCAAATGTGCTAAGGCAAACGTAACCGCCGTGATGACTGGAACTAGAAAATGCGTAAAAGGAACTTTGGAGTAATTCGAATCCTTTTCGTACACAAGTAAAATTGAACCAAACATAACTGCCATAGTTCCGCAGAAAACATAGAAATTGACTTCTTCATTTAAAAATAATACCGCAAAGGCAGCAGACCAAACTAAACTGGTCTGCATTAAAATAGAGGTTCTCGATAATCCGACTAAATTAATAGAAACAAGGCTAAAATAACGACCTGCAAGATTTGCGCTCATTCCCACACCTACAAATAACAGGCATGCATACAATGGAAAAGAATCTACTTTTCCTTCGATCTTTAAGAAAATATATCCCACTACCACTGACACCAAACTCATAATGACAGTAGATATTCCTACTCCTATATATTGCAGAGCAGCCTTATATAGAAGTCTTGCGAAAGAAATAAAAACAGCCGCTATAAGAGCAGATAATCTGGGATCTAGAAATTCGATACTCAAACTCCTTTGGATTATTTTCCAAGCACTACTAGAAGAGCTCCTGCAACAGACATCAATCCTCCCATAACTACTCTCAAACTAACCAGTTCTTGTTTCCTAAAGAAGAGCCAGGAGAAAAATATAATCAAAAGAACAGAAAGTCTATTTACAGGAACTACCTCCACCAACCTTCCGTTCATTACTGCGGTCCAAAACAAAATAGCCGAAACGGAATTAAAAAAAGAACCAATAACAACCAGAACAATCGATCTTCTATCGAGGGATTTAATATTCAATCCCTTCGAAAAAGGCAAAACAATTATCATACAAACTAATGCGGTCACGCTTGCAACAGCAACCCCAAAAGAACCTGAGGGCAAAAGTATCATTCCAAATTTTCTCAAAATATGAGATATGGCGATAATAAATGAATTTCCGATTGGAATGAGATAAACATACTTGGAAACTACCTTCATCTTTCCTTTTGGATCATACACGAGAAGAATCGAACCAAACATAATCGACAACGTGCCACAAAAAAGCCAGACGTTCATATTTTCTAAAAAAATAAAAACCCCAAATGCAGAAGACCAAACCAAACTGGTCTGATTCAGCACAGAAGTTCTCGCTAGCCCAACATATTCTATAGACGTAATCAAAACATACCGCGCAACAAACCCGCCTATGACACCTACCAACATAAACCACAGAATTGCTTCCATAGGCCACACATCTATTTTTTTGTCTACAAGATAAAAGGAAATGGAAGTGACTGCTGCAACCAGACACCAAATAAATGTTATATGGAAAGCACTTAATTTCCTAATTGCGTTTCGATAAAGAATACGTGAAATTGCCACATTCGTAGCGGCAATCAAGGCAAGCAAATTTGGATGAATAAAATCAAGCAAGCATCACCAACCCTTCAATGAGTATTTATACTGAAGATAAAACTAGAATTCTTGCATTGTTCTTTCGATCACAAGAGGACCTTTATAACCAGGCAAGTCTACAACATAGGGACAGTCTTCCGGTAAAGCTCCCATCTCTATAATTTCCGCATCAATCTGAGAACAAAGAGGCTCATAGGAAAAACGATTCTTATAAACGCTACAGCGATTCGTTTCTAAATCCAGGAACTTACAAAAGCTTGCCAAAGCTACTAATTTCTTACCTCTCCACACCTTATCACAGCAACATTTTCCGCAACCTGTACATAGATCTTCCCACTCCTTCGATCCCACTGGAGGAAGATTTACGTCCATCCATTCTTTTATCTGTATTTTTCTGAGTTCACGATCTGTTTTATGCAGAGGTAACGAATAGAGAGAAGATACATGAAAATTTCCTGAAGATGATTTCCTGTTTTTTTTCTTTCTTCTCTTCATCGAACTTTCCTTTTTTATCCCTAGCAGTCTTGGAAATCTGCTTTTCTCTTTTCAATAAAAGCTTGTATACCCTCTTGTGCATCTTTTGTAGCAAAACTAGAACCAATCGCATCACTCTCTATATCTAAAGCGCTTTGAAAATCTACACTTAAACCATCGTAAACAGAATCTAAAATTAATTTTATAACCGGTGCACTCTTAGAGGCGATCATTCGAGCTAAATCCATAGATTTTTCTAAAAGTTGATCTTGTGGAACTACTGCATTCACAAGACCAATTTCTTTCGCAGTTTGCGCAGAAATCATTTCTCCAGTCGTCATTATTTCTATGGCTCTTCCCAGTCCAACTATTCTGGGCAATCTTTGTGTACCACCATATCCAGGAATTATTCCAAGATTAATTTCAGGCTGGCCGAATTTCGCGTTCTCTGATGCAATTCGAATGGAACATGCCAATGCAACCTCACTACCCCCGCCAAGGGCAAAACCGTTGATTGCAGCAATTGAAGGTTTTCCTAATCTCTCTAGTTTATTGAGAACATTTTGTCCTCTCACAGAGAACTCTATTCCTTGCTTCTTATCTAGACCCTGCATTTCCTTAATATCTGCGCCTGCAACAAATGATTTCTCTCCAGATCCTGTAACAATAACTACTTTAGAAACAGTATCTTTGGCAAGTATGTCTAAAGCATCGTCTAGTTCTTTTAAAGTCCTCTCATTTAATGCATTTAAAGCTTCTGGGCGATTGAATGTAAGAACAGCCACCCTTTCTTTTTCATTAATATCTAGCAAAATATTTTCATACATAAGAAACCGATCATTTCTTTAAATTAATTAGTCAAAGACTCTACTATCAACGAAAGCCCCATACCTCCACCTATACATGCACCTGCAAGACCATATTTAGCATTACGCCTTTTTAGTTCTTTTAAGATAGTAAGCGTAAGACGTGTCCCGCTCGCTCCAACAGGATGACCGATCGCAATTGCACCGCCATTCACATTGGTCTTATCTCTATTTAATCCAAGTTCCTTTTCAACTGCCAGATACTGTGCAGAAAACGCTTCATTAATCTCAACAAGGTCCATATCCTCTAAAGTTAGACCTGCTTTCTCTAAAGCAATTCTACTACTCTGAGCAGGACCAATTCCCATGATATGGGGATCACAACCAGAAACACCCCATGAAACCAATCTCCCTATGGGCTTCAGTCCATTTTTTTCGGCAGCTTCCTTGGAAGATATGACGACAGAAGCGGCTCCATCATTAATTCCACTTGCATTTCCTGCGGTTACAACTCCATCTTCTTTAAAAACAGGGCGCAAATTTGCTAATTTTTCAGCAGTACTATCTACTCGTATATGTTCATCCGCCTCAAACAGAACGGTCTTCTTTCGCTCGGCAATCTCAACTGCTACACACTCTTCAGCAAGCCTTCCTTCTTCCCACGCATCGTGTGCACGTTTTTGGCTGAGTGCAGCGAATTCGTCGATTTCTTCACGGTGAAGATCATATTTTTTTGCGAGATTTTCTGCTGTAATTCCCATTGGGACATCTGCCTGCAAATCCGTTAAGGCTGACTGCAAGGAATCTTCCATAGAAGTTTGAAAAAGACCAATACCCGTTCTAGAGTTCCTAATCACATGCGGGGCCAAACTCATATTCTCTGCACCAACACATAAAACAAATTCAGCATCTCCAGTCAAAATCTCTTTCGCACCGCTTAAAACAGATTGAAATCCTGAGGCACACATTCGATTCACACAATATCCAGGTTTATCTTGGGGAACACCTGCTGCCAAAGCAACATGCCTGCCTATATACACCCCATCCGCACTGGATTGCATCACATTACCTACTACTGTGTGGTCAATCATTTCTGGAGTAACATTTGAACGCTTCATTGCTTCCTTTGCAGCAATGGTCCCTAATTCTGTAGCGGACAAACTCTTTAAAGTTCCGAGAAAAGTCCCAAATGGAGTACGGGCACCATCTAAAAAAACTATTTCATTGGAAGGCATTTTCCTCTCCTAATAATAAAAGTTCAAAAAACTAAAATTTATTCACATCCAACTAAGTGGAGTTTCGAAATCACCGAGCAACCTTCTTGAGGCATCTTTCGCAAAATAAGTGATAATAAAATCAGCACCTGCTCTACGTATAGAAACGAGAGACTCCATGAAAGCTTTTTCTGGATCCAACCAACCTGCTTTCATCGCTGCAACTAACATGGCGTACTCTCCAGAAACATTGTATGCCGCAACCGGAATATCGAACTTTGATCTTACTTTGGAAAGAACATCTAAATATGGAAGTGCGGGTTTCACCAAAATGATATCCGCGCCTTCCTGTATATCTATCGCAACTTCCCTAATCGCTTCTCGAGAATTTGCTGGATCCATTTGATAGGTAGAACGATCTCCAAATGCAGGAGCACTTTCAGCTGCAACTCGAAAAGGTCCATAAAACGCACTCGCGTATTTTGACGCATAAGACATTATTGGAGTCTCATTAAATCCATTGCTGTCAAGGATTTCACGAATATGCCCAATTCTACCGTCCATCATATCTGAAGGCGCAACCATATCCGCTCCGGCAACAACATGACTGAGGGCAGTTTTCGACAGCAATTCTAAAGTTGAATCATTAACGATTCTATTACCTTCTACCACTCCACAATGACCGTGGTTCATGTATTCGCAAAGGCAAACATCGGTAATCACACAAAGGTCAGGAAACTTCTCTTTAATGGCCTTTATAGCAATCTGAATTATTCCTTTTTCAGAATACGCTTCGGTAGCCTCATCATCTTTTGAATTAGGTATCCCAAAAAGAATAACAGCAGGAATTTTACATTCAATGACTTCTCGGCAACCTTCAAGTAGATTGTCAACAGACATTTGAAATTGCCCTGGCATTGACTGAATCTCTTCCTTAACCCCTTCTCCTTCCACAACAAAAAAAGGATAAACAAAATTCTCTGGATGAAGTCTGTTTTCCCGAACTAAATTTCTTATAGATTCAGAACTTCTTGTTCTTCTTGTTCGAATAAATGATCCATCTTTTTTTTCTCTTGATTCTGAAAATTCGCTGCTCAATCGAACCTCCAAGACTAACGATTTAAAATGAATTAATTTCCATGGTAAAACTCAACTATCTTATCCGTCAAACCGACAGAGGTAGAAACATCAGACTCCACACTAAGAGGGAGATTGTGTTCTGTTAAAGTAGCAGCAGTTATTGGTCCTATACATGCAAAATCAGTTTTTTTGCAAATTTCTTTAATCTCCTCTTCTGTAAAACAATTCACAAAGGCGTTTACAGAAGAAGAACTTAAAAAAGTGACCATATCGATCTTTCCCCCGTATAATAAGTCAAAAAAGTGCGAATCCCTGGACAACTTCACAAACTTAGTCTGATAAGCAGAAACAACATCGACCTTAGCTCCTCGTGAAGTGAGTTTTTCAGGAAGAAATTCTCTAGCAACTGCTGCCCTAGGCAGCAAGAAACTGTCTCCTTCGATTTCAATATCTTTCAAAAAATCTATTAGACCCTCAGATGTATAATCTTCAGGATATCCATAAACTTTCTTTTTCAGACAATTGTCAATTGCTTTTGAAGTAATTGGACCAATTGACAATATCTTACATTTTGAAGACAACAGATCTTCTTTTTTCCCTAGAAAGTTGGCCCTCTGCTCAAAGAATGAAACACCATTAACACTCGTAAAAACCAGCCAGTCATACTCTTCTATTTTTTGGATAGATTTATCTAACGGAATCCAACTTTCAGGTTCCACTATTGAAATAAGAGGAAAGGATACTGTTTCTGCACCTTTTTCTCGTAGAAGAAATTCAAAATCACCACTCTGATTGTTTGGTCTTGTAATCATAATTCGACGAGAACTTAAAGGAGCATCTACTATAGACAAATTTAATTCTCCGACAAACTAGAAAGAATCTCATCACCGCCAGTATCAAGAAGCTCTTTGGCAATAACCATTCCCAATTTTTCTGGATCTGACAATTCTCCAAATCCTTCAACGTAAGATACTTTCTTGCCATCCAGACTTAACAACAAAGCTCTTAAAAAGATTTGATCATTCCTCATTTCAGCAAAGGCCCCCAAAGGAACCCTGCAACCTCCTTCTACGATCTTCATTACTTTTCTTTCAGCAGATACTAAACATCTAGTAACAAAATGGTCTAATTGCTGAAGACACTCGATAATGGACTCATCGCCAGCCCTTCCTTCTATACATAATGCTCCTTGACCTGGAGAAGGCAACATAATTTCAGGAGACAAGACCTCGATTATCTCTCCTTCCTTCCCTAATCTTTTCAAACCTGCAGACGCTAGAATCAGTGCATCTACATCTCCTTTCGCAAGTTTTTCTAATCTCGTATCCACATTACCTCGAATAGGGAAAACCTGCAGATCATCACGATACTTTTTCAACTGTGAGGAGCGACGCAAACTACTTGTTCCTACTTTGCTTCCAGGAGAGAGATTTCGAATTGATTCTCCATCTCTTGAAATCAAAACATCATGAGGATCTTCTCTTTCTGGGATAGCAATCAAATCTAAACCATCTGGAAGTTCACTGGGCATATCTTTTAAGCTATGAACCGCCAAGTCCACTTCTTCTTTCAAAAGAGACTCTTCTAATTCTTTAACAAAGAGGGATTTGTCAGTTTCTTCATTAGAAGATGAAGACAACATATCCCCTTTCGTCTTAATCACTTTCAATTCTATCTTCACCGAAGGGACAATCTTTTTTAAATCTTTCTCAACGAGTCTCGCTTGGGTCATAGCGAGCAAACTTCCCCTCGTTCCTATAACCAGATTATCTTTCAATTTCACTCCAATTTACTTAAGAAATACTTTCAGATTCTTCTTCTGAGGATGAAAAAGATTGTTTAGAAGAAGTATCTTCAAGTCCAAACAAACGTTTCACAAGATGAATTGACTCTCCACCAGCACCCTCCTCTAAAATTTCTTTTATTGCTACTGAAGGACTGTGAAGAATCTTTTTGATAATTGCTCGTGTCATCAAATCAATACCATCAATTACTCTTTCGTCTAACTCTGGGAAATTCGATACTGTCCTTTTAACTTCTTCCCTTCTAAACCTCTCAGCCAATTTTCTTATTTCGATTAGAATATCTGAAGAATCTTCAACAATTTTTGAATTCAAAAAAGACTGGACTTCTTTTTCTACTATAGACTTTGCTTCCTGAGATTCTTCTTCTCTTCCTTTCATATTATCAGAAGCAATTTTCTGAAGGTCATCTACATCAAAAAGGAAAATATTCTCTATTTCATTAACCAATGGATCTATATTCCTTGGAACTGCAATATCAAGGAACAACATGGGTCTATCTTTGCGCACTTCTAGAGAAAGTTTTACCATTGAAGAATCTATAATAAAGCCAGGAGAACTCGTAGAAGTGAGTATAATATCAGCTTCGCTTATCTCATCTTTCAAGTTTTCAAAATCTACAGCCCATCCAGAATATTTCGAGGCCAACGCTTGCGCATGTGCGTAAGTTCTATTTGCCACAAGAATATTATTTGGTTTCTGTGAAACAATATGCTGCATTGCGGATTCTGCCATCTCACCTGAACCAACTAATAAAACTGTGCGATCTTCAAAAGTACGAAATATCTTTTTAGCTAAATCAAGCGCAACAGAACTAACGGAAATAGGTTCATTCCCTATTTTGGTCTGCTCTCTAATCTTTTTTGCAACCCTAAAAGCAAAACTAAACAATGACAGCAAATTCTTACCAACAAATTGATTCTCAGAAGCGATCTTAAATGCATTACGGACTTGTCCGAGTATTTGAGGTTCCCCTATGACCATAGAGTCTAGACTTCCAGAAACTCTAAAAAGATGCCCCACAACTTGTTCATCCCTAAGAACATACAAATGTTTCTTTAAAACTCCAGGATCAATATTCTGCACTTCAACAAAGAAATCGTGAATTGCACTTACACACTTTTCATAATTTTGAGTAGACGCATAAACTTCTACTCGATTACAAGTTGATAAAATCAAACATTCCTCAAGGGAACCAGAAGAGTTCAATTTTTTCAAAGAATCCAAAAGAGCATTTTCGGGAATAAACAATCGCTCCCTTATTTCTATAGGGGTTCTATGGTGACTTATTCCTACTAATATCAAGGAATTTTTGTCTATCACTTAATCTCCTAAAAATGACTTAACAAAGAAAGAATCACACATACAAAACAAAACATAGAAAAGATAGCCGACCTCATTCCTTTCCAACTTCTAGTTATTCTGCAAATCAACAGCAAACCATAAGCAAGCCACGTGAGACCTAATGGCCATGTTCGAATAAGGGAAAAAGGATCAAGGCTCCAAAATGTACCATGCTTAGATCGAGCCCACATTGATCCTAGCAATAAGCTAAAAGTTAAGAACGCAAATCCAAAATATAAAATTTTATGGCCCAAATCATCTAGAACATTTAAGGCAGGCAACCTATGAAGCCATGCTCCAGGACGCCTTGATTTTAATTGCGAAGACTGAATGATATACATAACAGAAGTAAACATAAGGAGGAAAAAAGCCGCCATACCTAGAACAGCCAAGTATGCATGACCTTTCAGTAGATACCCTTCTATTTCTGAAGAACCACCCCCCAAAAGACCAGGAAAAGTAGATGCATATCCTTCAATAACAAAAGCAACTGGGACAGCAAATCCGCCAAATGCAATTTCTTTATACTTTGCATAAAGAAGAAGATAAAATAACAAAATTACCCAAGATATACCGCTAAACCAAACACCCATACCTTTATCTTCAGACAAAGAAAATGCTGATGCCAATAAAATACCATGGACGACAAATCCGGAAATCAGACAAACAAGAACAAAATTGAATAATTTTTTTCTACCAGTCAACATAACGTACAGATGACCAATTGAAGAAATTAAATATAAAAGAACTACCAGAGCCAGCATTTTGGTCTCTTCCATAAAAATGAAAAGAAAAACAAAAAAAATAAATCAACTGAAACATATTACAATCAAAGATAAGAATAAAATAATTAAAGAAATAAAAATACCTCTTTGCAGTGAACGCTAATCATTCTTATACTTAGACTAGTTTTTTTTGATTATCAAATATGGATACAAATTTTGAAATCATTCCCTTTAATATCACCTCCTATCATAAATGCTAGTGGAATTTTAAGTTATCCTGAAGTGTTTGAAACTTTTGAAAATCAGGGTGCTTCAATTGGAGGATATGTCACAAAATCTATCGGTCCTAACGAAAAAAAAGGAAACGAAAATCCAGTTATCATTTACAACAATTCGCCAGGAGGACCTACTCTCAATTCTCTTGCTCTTCCAACTCAAGACCTAGATGATTGGATTGAGGAACTCTCAAAAATCAGACTTAAAAAATCCCTTTTGATTGCCTCAATCTATGGTGGCAATCCAAAAGAATTTTCTCATGTTACCGAAAAAGTTTCTCCCTTTGCGGATATTATAGAAATCAATTTAGGGTGTCCGAATAAAGAACCAGGAGAAAAAACAATCATGGAGAGCATTGGCCAAAACCCTATTCTTTCAGGAGAAATAACTTCTAGTGTCCGAAATTCAACAGACAAACCAATAATTGCTAAATTATCTCCCAATAGTGATTATTTAGCTGTAGCAGAGAAATGTCTAGAATCTGGTGCTGACGGACTCGGTTGCGCTAATACTTTAGGTCCAGGACTATCCATCGATATCAAAACAAAAGAAATTATCCTTGCAGGAACTTCCGGTGGAATTAGTGGTCAGGCACTGAAACCAATCAACTTGCTCATGACCTTCGAGGCATTTTCAAGATTTTCATGTCCTATAATAGCCTACGGAGGTATTGAGACTTGGGAAGATGGAGTAGAATACTTATTAGCAGGAGCATCTGTCTTAGGTCTTGGGACTGTCTTTCTTGGAAAATCAACGGAAGAATCTATAAAAACAACGAAAGATATTTGGTCAGGCATTCAATCGTATCTCCAAGGGAAAAACTTTCACGAATTTGTCGGAAAAGCTCACAAGAATATTCAGGAGTCAAAATGAGAGAAATAGTCAAAATACTGGAAAACAAACGTGAAAGTGAATTAATCCATACAATTTTCTTTGACTTCGAACCCAAAGCAAGACCCGGACAATTTTTCATGGTTTGGATCCCTGGGATCGGAGAAAAACCATTCACACTTTCTTACTCAAATGGAATTACCTTGAAAATAGCAGGAGAATTCACTAAATCCCTAGCCGCGTTAGAACCAGGAAGAGAAATTGGAATAAGAGGTCCTTTGGGAAATGGTTACCCAGAATTCAAAAATATCACACTTATTGGAGGTGGTGTTGGGATTGCTGAATTAAGATTACTAGCACTATCCTCAAAAAATCCTACCTTTCTTCTTGGCGGCAGAACTGAAAGTGAAATTCTATACTTAGAAGAATTCAAAAAGATGGGAGATGTCCATGTTACAACAGATGACGGCTCTTTAGGCAAAAAAGGAGTTATAACAAAACTTCTTCCATTTCATTCAGAAAATTACGCGATTTGCGGTCCTGAAATGATGATGAAAGCATGTATGGAAGAACTCCCTCCCGAAAAATCATTTTTCGCAATTGAAAGATACATGAAATGTGCAGTAGGGTTATGTGGACAATGTTCCTGTTCAGGATGGAGAGTCTGTGTGGACGGTCCTGTTTTTAAAGGAACCGAACTTCTCAAAATGAACGATTTTGGAAAACGTAGACGTGAAAAAAGCGGAAGATGGCTATATTTTTAAAAACACAAATCTCTAATGAAAAAGGTTTTGTTATGCAAGAAATAGATGAAATAAGAAAAAAAAGCAAAGAATATGCGGAACGTATTAGTCATATTTTGGGGAAACAGATAACAGATGTAGAAATCCCTATAAAATATGGATACCTAAACGAGAGTTTTCTTTTATGGTGGGGAGAACGTGGAGATCAAGAAAAACAGGCAGTCGTGACCTTCGAGCAATTGAAAACACTCAATGATGAGGAACTTGAAAAAGTAATCAGAACCACTATAAAAGAATTTTAGAAATATACTACTTCTGGTAGTTTGCTAGTTCTTGAAAAATTCTAAAGATTGAACTTCCATCTTCATTTCCTCTTCCTTTACTTCTTTGAGAAAGATATATCTGTTCTAGCAAACCAGCCAATGGCACGGGCACATCCTGATCTTTAGCAGATTGTATGGCGCATTCGAGATCCTTTAAAACTATATTGATTGGTCCTGATGGAGGAAAATGATTTGAAAGCATATCCTTACCTCTTACTTCTAAAACATTTGAACCAGCAGCACCCGAACAAAGAACATCTAACATAACATCTGGGTCTAGTCCCGATTTGAGACCCAATGTCAATCCTTCAGCTGCCCCTGCCATTGTCACGAACAAAACCAAATTCACAACCAATTTAAGTTGAGCTGCATGACCATTTTTTTCACTTACATATACAGTTTTTTTCCCAATAGCATCAAAAGCTGCTTTCGACTTTTCAAAAGCGGCTTTGGGACCAGCTACCATAACTACCAAATCCTTTACTGCAGCCTGCTTCCCAACACCACTCACAGGACAGTCTAACCATGTCAACCCTTTATCCTGCGCTATCTTTGCCATCTCTTTTGAAAATTTCGGAGGGACAGTACTCATATCAGCTATGACCGTTCCTTCATTACATCCAGCAAAAACACCGGTATCTCCGATTACGGCCTGCTCAACAACCTTATAATTAGGAAGGGAAAGCATGACCAAATCAACATTTGAAGCGGCCTCAGCTGGGGAATTCGACCGAACTAAAGATTTTCCTTCAAATTTTTCAAATACTTCTTCTGAAGGGTCAAATCCCTGAACTTCAAAACCTGAATCAAGCATATGACCTGCAAAAGCACCTCCCATAACACCTAAACCAACTACGCCAGTTTTCAAACTCATACTCAGCTCCTCTATGTGAAATTTTCATACAACCTATCCTATAGCAAATTCTCGGTAAAACTCAAAAGACTAAATTGAACAGAAGACAAAATAACACTTGACCGAGAATGAAGTTGAGATAATATCATCTTTACAGTTAGAAGCATCATAAAAATAAAGGATACAAGATGCCAATACCCTCAAATGGTTTCAAAGGCCTTCAACATATAGCCATAAAAGTTTCAAATATAGATATTTCTTTAGACTTTTATATAAACGTCTTAGGTTTCACTGTTTCTGAAAGACATGACCCAGGAGAACACCCTATTTTCAAATCAGGTCTTTGCTTTCTCAGATGCGGACCACTACACCACGATCTCAATCTCGTTTTTTTTCCAGAAACAGAAAAAGAAGAACTTGCCAAAATCCCAAAAACCGACCAAGGCTCGACTGTAGATTTAGGCGTGCATCATTTTGCTTTTCAAGTTGAATCCCTCCAAGAATTTCATGAATGGGAAGAATGGATTACAGAAAACAATATTGAAATTGTCAGAGGACCTGTTGTTCACAGCCCCACTCACCCTGAAGGTGATGGGACATGGGGTGAAAACAGAGCGATGTATTTTTGCGACCCTGATGGGCATCGGATTGAGATATTTTGTGATATGGCAGAACTCGATGAAAAAACAAACACTATCAATGCATCTTGGAACAGTGCTCGTCTTAAAAGAGAAGGATTCTAAATTCATTTAGAACTCTCACATTTCTTTGAAATAATTACGCACATAAAAGCAAAACAAACGGAACCATCATGAAAAAACAAAAATTCAGAATTAATCTGCTCAGTTGGCTTTTGCACTTCGGATTTGCAAGAGATGGCATATTTTACGTAGTAACAATTTTTGTTGGATTATTAGCTGGACTAACGGCAGTTTCTTTTCATTTGTCGATAGCATGGCTTCAAGAATTTCTTTTTGGCTCTTCTCATTTAACTTCGCAAAGTTCTCTCTCTTGGTTCTTAATTATACTCATTCCTGCTCTTGGTGCATTAATAGCGGCTATCTCACTCCAATACATAGTTCCAGACGCCAGAGGTAGTGGAATCCCACAAACTAAAATTGCCTATGCAGTTCACAACGGTCATATCCCTAAAAAAGTCTGGATTGGAAAATTCTTTATAGGACTAATCAATATAGGCTCTGGTTCTAGTTTAGGAAGAGAGGGACCAACCGTTCAAATATGCTCTGGAATGGCGAGCTGGATAGGAGAGATGTTTTCTATGAAAAGACAACGTATAAAGTCTCTCATTCCAGTTGGCGCTGCTGCAGGAATAGCGGCTGCATTCAATACTCCCCTTGCTGCAATCACTTTCACCCTTGAAGAAATCGTTGGAGATTTAAATGCTCGTGTTTTAGGATCTATCGTTTTAGCATCCGTAACTGCAGCAGTAGTTGAAAGATCTATCCTAGGGAATCAACCTGTATTCCTGGTTCCAGAATATTCGCTTGAAAATCCAATGGAACTCTTCATTTATGCCTTAGTTGGGGTTTTTTGTGCATTAGTAGGGACAATCTTTTGCAGGACTCTCTTATATACAAGATCAAAATGGATAAATATTACTGGCTGGAAATCTATTTTACTTACTACTCTAGGAGGATTATGTATAGGGATCATTGGATTACAATTTCCTCAGATTTTTGGTGTAGGATATCCCTTTGTAAACAAAGCGTTATCTGGTAGTTACACATTTTACATTCTATCCATATTGCTAATTTTAAAATTAATAGCAACCTCTATCTCATACGGCACAGGATCATGCGGGGGAATTTTTGCACCTACTTTATTTTTAGGTGCAATGGCTGGAGGGACAGTTGCTTCTATAATGGAAGTTTTTTTTCCATCTATTATAGGCAATTCTGGAAGTTATGCTCTTGTAGGTATGGGTGCGGCTTTTGCATCAGTTATACGTGCACCGATGACATCGGTACTTATCATTTTCGAACTTACTCAAGACTACAATATTATTTTAGCTTTGATGATAGCGAATACTATTTCTTTTTCATTATCAAAATATTGGCAACCAGACTCGATTTACGCCTCTCTTTCCCATCAAGATGGAATTGCCCTTCCTAACTACGAAACCGATCACATTTTACACGAGATACATGTGGAAGACGCAATGGTAACAAATGTCAAAACATTATCGAACAAATTAACCATAACAGAGGCAATCGAAGAAACGAGAAATCTAGCATACTCTGGATATCCGATTTTAGACGGAAACAACAAACTAGAAGGAATGATAAGTCGCTATGATTTTAGACAAGCTCAAGCAATACAAAAAGAGGATAACAGAATAACTGAATTTGCAACAACAAAATACGTACTGCACGCTCACCCAGATCAATCTCTTGACTCTGTTATGGCAAAACTTGGATCGAGACGTATCTCCCGCTTGCCAGTCGTTAGTAGAGAAGATCCAACGGAATTGCTTGGCATTATCACATCTGAAGATGTAATATTAGCGTTCGGAAAAGTAAAAATCAAAAGAGACAAAGAACAGAATCAAGGAGCAAGTTAAATGAGCAAACAAAACATCAAGACATGTATTGTTGGATTAGGCTGGTGGGGTGATGAGTTAGTCAATGCTTCTAAGAACGTAGACGGACTAGAGATAAATACGTGTTTCGCAAGAACAGAATCAACAAGAAGCGAATTCGCAAAAAAACACTCTTGTAGACCCATCGAAAGTTGGGAAGGAGTTCTAAATGATACCGAGATAGATGCCATTTTTCTTGCAACACCACATTCCACACATGCAAGCATGATCGTAGATGCTGCAAATGCAAAAAAACATATCTTAGTAGAAAAACCTTTTGTTCTTAACGTAGCAGAAGGAATAACTGCTTTAGATGCGTGTTCAAAGGCTAATGTAAAACTAGCTGTTGGTCACCAAAGACGTTTTCAGCCAGCACACAGGAAATTAAAAGATTGGATTCAATCTGGAAAACTAGGGACTATTGTCCAAGCAGAAGCAAATTTTTCCTATGGATTTGCTTCTACTCTTTCTCCTGATAGTTGGAGATCAAATCCAGATGAAAGTCCTGCAGGCGCTATGACAGGACTAGGAATTCATCAAGTTGACAATCTTCAATATTTTTTAGGACCTGTAAAAAATGTTTTTTCCTATAGCAAGTCTGTAAAACCAGACACAGATCTAGAAGATGTGACCGTAACATTGCTAGAATTCGAGTCAGGCTCATTTGGATATCTCGGCTCTAATATGTTAACTCCAAAAGTTTTTTACGCTAGAGTCTACGGAACCGAAGGAAATGCAATCGCTGAAAATGAGGGGACAAGAATTACTCTGTGGGGAAAAGACAATAGCGAATTAGTAGAAGAATTTGAAGTTTCAGGAGATCCAGTAACTGCTCCACTGGTTGCAGAAATATCAGATTTCGCACAATCTATTATTCAAGATTACACTCCTGAGGTAGACGGAGTTGTCGGCTTAAGAAATAGCGCTGTTTTGGAAGCCATCATTCTCTCCTCTAGAGAAAAAAGGATAGTAACTATAGAAGAGCTTTACTAGGAAATGAATGATTTAAATAAATCCAAAATATCTGAAATTAGTATATCTAAAAACAAACATCCTCTTTGGGCAAAAAAGTTAGTACGAATCGCTCTATGGATCGCGTACTCCGGCTACAAAACTAAAGGCATAGAAAACATACCTACTGAAGGCCCATTAATTATAGCCTCAACCCATTTAAGTTATCTAGATCCAATAATTCTAAGCGCTTTTATCTCTAGAAATTTATTCTATTATGCCAAGAAAGAACTTTTCAGAAATTATTTTTTCTCTAAACTTATTACTAGATTTGGAGCTATATTGATAGATCGTGATGGATTCACTAGAAGAAGCTTTCAAATAGGAAATAAGATTTTAAAATCAGAAGAATGCATAGTCATTTTCCCAGAGGGTGGAATACTCGAAAAAAGAGATCAACTCATTATAAAATCAGGTATTGGCATGATTTCTGCACTAAGCAATACTCCTATTTTACCTGTTTCTATTAAAGGGTCAGACACACTCTTTAATCTAAGATCGTTCTTCTCAGACTCAACGAGACTTTCCTTAAACTTTGGAAAAATAATAAACCCGAAACAAATAGAATTTCAGTCGAAAAGTGAACACCGAAAAAAAATCACAAAAATGGTAGAAGATTCTATTGAGAAACTAGAAAACGAAAGTGTCTAATGAATTTAGTTCTTTGTGGAATTGTAACTAAGCAAATCTCATGATAAAACTTTGTTACAAAAATCGATTCTATTTTCAATTTTAATTTCGGAGCAAAACATGCCGATCAAATTTGATTTCAGCAACAGAAAGATAATTCTCACTGGTGCAACAGGTGGGATGGGAGTAAGAATTACAGAAGCATTCTTAGACTCAGGAGCGAAGGTCTTTGCTACTGACATTGACCAGTCCCTCCTCGATTCTTCATTGCCTGATTCAGAAAATTTAAAAAAAACTTCTTGCGATCTAACTAACATTGAAGAACTTAGATCTACAATGCAAAATGCACTATCCTGGCTTGATGGATGTGATGTTCTTTGCAATATTGCGGGATATATGCCAATAAGACCACCACTTGAACTCACAAAAGAGGATTGGGATCCCGTATTAGGCGTAAATCTTTTAGCTCCTTATTTTTGCATTCAAGAGACAATAGATGCGCTTAAGACGTCTGGAAGCGGAAGAATTATTAGTTTTGCTTCAATTGCAGGAAAAATGGGTGGAATTGGTCCAAACCTTACCTACTCTGCTGCAAAAGCAGGACTTCTTGCTATGACATTTAATTTAGCTAGGGAATTAGCAAAAACTGGTGTCACTGTGAATTGTATTATGCCTGGCCCAGCAGACACTGGTCTGCATTTCCAATCTCCTCCGGACATGCTAGAAAAAGCAGAACAATCTCATCCAATGGGAAGACTTACAACACCAGAAGACGTATGGCCGTCGGTACTTTATCTTGCAAGTGAAGAGTCCGCACATATTAATGGAGAAGGTCTTGACGTCAACGGTGGCTTCTGGACTGATTAGTTTTAAATGGAAGATTAATTCTAAAGCTTAAGCAACAGGCTGGGCTGACATTTTTTGAGAATTATCGTCTTTGTCCTTCATATTTCCCAATTTTTGAATGATTAATGAAAGAACCATCAAAGCAAGTCCCACTGAATTAAACCAAATTCTATCCCACTCACCCAGTTGTTCCCAGAACAAAAGAAGAGAAGCGATTGACAATAAAACTCGATCTGACACAGTTAAAGTCCTTAGAAATTGCCCTTCTAAAACTGCAGCAGAACAAATGAATCCTAAAGACGCACCAAACCATACTAGCAAAACAGATGACCATTCAGCTGTCGAACCAGGGTTAGGGCTATCCATCAAAACAGGGGTATAAGCCATGAGTAGAGGAACAACATAAAGAGGTTTAGCTAATTTCAATGAAGTAAACCCTGTTCTCATTGGATCACACTTTGCTATTCCTGCTGCCACAAATGCACCTAGCGCAAACGGCGGGGTCAACGCAGCATCTTGACTAAGCCATAAAACAATCATATGAGAAGTCAACATCTTTAGACCAAGGTCTTGTAATGCAGGTCCCGCTAAAATGATAATCAGAATATAACTTGCTGTAATTGTCATTCCCATCCCAAGAATATAACTGGCAAGAGCAACAAGAATTACGGCAAGCCAAATCATATCGTAGGAATAAGATAAAATAATCAATGTCATTTTTTGTGCTAGATCAGGATGAGTTACACCTGTCAAAACTAAACCCATAACTCCTGCTGTTGCCCCTATTATTAGAGAATTTTTTGATCCTTGCACAAAGGCATTTGCAATTCGAATCATAATTTCTTTTGATTGCTGTTGTCTCCAGGCAAGTAGACATCCAATAATAGTATACAAATACAACATGTCCCCACCCTTTATAAGACTGGCAACAAACACGAGAGCCTCCACACCTAAAAGATACCAACATTTCTCTCTAATCGTAGCAAAAACTATCGCTGCTACTATCGCCCAAAACCCAGCAAAAAAAGGTGAGAATTGCAAAATCAGAAGAAAAATAAGTAGCGCTACTGGAACCAAAAGAATTCCATCTTCTCTCATAATTTTCCAGAAATCAGGAAGTTCGTCTTTTTCAAGACCGCGCAATCCGTGTCTGGTAGCATAAAAATGTACTGACATGAAAACAGAAAGATAATATAACAATGCGGGCACAAGACTGATTAATGCAACCTTCCAATATGGAGTCTCAGTCATAGCAGCTAAGATAAAAGCTGTTGATGCCATAATTGGTGGCATTAAATGTCCACCAATACTTGATACCGCTTCGGTTGCAGCTGCAAATGTTGGTCTAAATCCACCTTTTTTCATTAGGGGAATGGTAAAGGTTCCAGTAATAACTATATTCGCCGCACCACTTCCTACTATTGAACCAACAAGACCGCTGGAAACAACAGAAGCTTTTGCAGCACCACCTTTAAAACGTCCCACTAAAGCAAAAGAAAGATTTACAAAAACATCTCCAACACGAGTAGCCTCTAAGAGAGCTCCAAAAATCATGAAGATAAATACTACTTGTGCATACACCCTGGTAATGATTCCATAGATACCCTCCTGACTATACAAATAACTCATTACATATCCGAAATCATTTCCTTTATGAGCAATAATTCCTGGGAACCAGTTCCCAGCCCAATCATAAAATAAAAAGACAAATGCTACTGCAGGAAGAACCATTCCGAGTACACGTCTACAACACTCCCATACAAGAACAGCGGCAATAAATCCAAACATAACATCATTACCCCAAAATCCCGTATCCACTACAATTCCCGCTCTATCTCCTCTTGGTTCATAAAAATATATAAAATCACACAAAACAAGAAAAGACAAAATAATCAGAACAAGGTCAATCGAAGAAGGTCGATCTTTAGGAGAATTTTTTCTTGCTGGATAAATTAAATAAGTCAAAGCACAAGTGAAAAAAATAAAGAGAGGAAGCATAAACTGTTCGCCGTATAAGTTCTTGCTAAATTCATAAATTCCCACTTCAATTAAATATGGAAATTCCAGTGTTCTTAAATCCTGTAGTCCGGTCCATGATCTAGGCCCAAAGAATGTATAACTTCCATTTACGGCACCAAACAAAAAATAAACCGCAAAAATAAAACCAAGGACTCTAAATAACCAAAGATATGCACCGGATAGATTTCTAGTGTCAGGTAAACCAGCGCCCAAAACACCCCTTACTTTTTCAAAAAAAGCACTGACCTGTGACATTTGACTTTCTCACAAAGAGATTGAAAAACTTGGCGGAAGTAATCAATTTCTCAAATTAGGGATAAAAAAATAATTCCTCCCAGGTTGAACCTGGGAGGAATTTAAAAAATACTTATTGGATTGATGCAGGAATTTTATGACCTTTTTCTTTCCAATATCGAGCAGCACCTGGATGGATCTTCATTCCGATTGCAGCCATTTGATCCAATGCAGGCATGATTGAGAATCCAGTATTCCAACCTTTATGAACCTTCAACAAGAAGTCCATACCTGCTTTGGAATAGTTTAAACGTGTTACTTCATAAACAACATCATTAGGAACATTACAACCTACGATTGTCCATGCTGTGTAACCAATAGTTGGAACTGGTTTGTCTACACCATCGTAAACACCACCTTCAATAGTAATTGGGAAATATGCAGGATTCATTTTCAACATCTGCTTTAAAATATTTCCTTCTACTGGAAGTAATGTAATAGGTTGTGCTGTTGAGAATTTCACAAATGCAGGTGAAGGAACTGGATTTGGAATTGTAAATGCATCCAAACGATTATCTTTAATAGCATCTGCTGCTACGTTCCAGTTAAGATTCTCTTCTCTAACTTTACCTTTAAGTCCTGCCAATTTAATAATAGTTCTTGTCATGAAGTGAGTACTACTACCCTTTTTCGCATAACTCACTCTTTTTCCTTTTAAATCAGCAACTGTCTTGATACCGGAACTTTTCTTAACTCCAATATGGAATTTAGAAGCAGTTGCAGGTCCAAGACCACAGTTATTTGTGTATTTCTTCTTAAACATTTTCTTCCCAGCAAAAGCCAAACGAAGAAGTGTTGCAACACCCAACCCAAATTCAGCTTTACCAGTTTCTACTAAACGAATATCTTCCACAGCACCTCTAGTGGTTAAGTTATTCATTTCCACTGTTTTGGATTCTTTAGAAACCAAAGCAGCCAAACCACCCCAAATAACATATGCGGCAGCACCTGGTCCCGCTGTTGCAACAGCAGTTTTCACTCTCTTTGCAGCAAAAACACCTGAAGCGCTAAAACTAACAGCAAATACTGTAACTAGAACAAGCAAAAAAACTTTTCTTACTAAATTCACAATACTTCCTCCTATGAGTTTCAGAACAGTAGTACACCCTTAAAAGAAATACAGGGCAAAAAACATAATTATTGATTAAGCGAAATCATAGACAATCTTTACCCGAAGATCAACTACTAAATTATAGGGGGGGGGATTTGTTTTTCTTGTAATAGGAAATATTATTTTTCTTTTTTTTGCCCAGTCCATCTTTTAAAAATATCGTGTTCCAATCCTAGAGAGTCTAGAGCTTTTCCAACCACATGATTCACAAGATCATCTATATCTTTCGGTTCATGATAAAAACCAGGGGAAGCAGGAATTATCGTTACACCCAGCCTTGACAATTTCAACATATTTTCAAGATGTATTGCAGACAAAGGCATTTCACGAACTACCAAAATCAATTTTTTATTTTCTTTCAAAAAAACATCTGCAGAACGACACACAAGGTTATCTCCTGCACCAGACGCGATTTGACCAAGAGTTTTAACCGAACAAGGGATAATCACCATAGCATCCATCCCTGAACTTCCACTTGCGGGCACAGCTCCAATATCAGAATCAGGATGTGTAATAGAAGCATGTCCAGAAACATCTTTATCCGTAAATTCTGTTTCATACTTCATAACCCTAAGCCCAGCTTTCGAAATCACGAGATGGGTCTCTACCTCAGAAAATGAATTATGGAGAACTTCCATCATACGAATTCCGTATATTGATCCCGAAGCACCAGTTATTCCAACCACAAGTTTCATATATATTTCCTAAAAAAAGGACTTAATTCTAACTTAATTTATATTAGTTCGTACATAAGGAAAATACCGCACCTTTTTATTTTTCTTTTCGAATTTTTTCAAAATCTTTATAAAGAAGTGAGTAATCTGTGTCCTGCATTCCAAAGCTCATAGCCTTTTTGAGGAAATTCAAGGTAGATTCTCCTAAATCTACTTGTGCCTTTAAACTTTTGCCAAGCGCAACTGCCATCCCAACATCTTTATGCAAATTATAAACTCTAGATTTTGCATCCCATTTTTCTGACAAAATGTGCAAAGGAAATCTAAATTGACTAGCATAACTTCTTGCATTCGCAACATTAAAAACATCAATCATATCCTTAAGGTTAATTCCTGCCCTTTCTGCCATTTTTCCACCTTCACAAGTTGACAAAAATATTGAATGGCAAACCATATTGTGAATTAGTTTCAAGGTATGGCCCGAGCCGCTCTTGCCAAGATAGAAAAAATTTTCAACAAAAAATGAAAGTATCTTTTTGGTTTTATTAAAAGCTTTTTCATCCCCTCCAATCATCAGCGTCAAAGTCCCAGCCTTCGCTCCAGTTGCGCCTCCACTCATTCCTGCATCTAAATAATCTATATTTTTTCTTTTTGCTTTTTTAGCTAATTTACTTGACTCTTTAGGATCTGAGCTAGTGAGATCATAGATTACCAAACCTTTCTTTGGATTAGTCAGCATAGAATTTCTACCATTTAAATATGTACCTATTTCAATACAACTAGGAACAACAAAGAAAACTACATTACAACACTTCGACATAATAGCAGGATGCATCACCTCAACGTTTTTCTTCTTTTCATAATTCTTGCATAACACATTGCTTGAATCCCAAACTTTTAGAGATACTCCTTTTTTAATATAATTATGAGCTATTCCACTACCCATATTACCTAGACCCACTACCCCTACATTAATATTCATAATTAACTGTACCTTTCAATTGTTTGAATTTGCTACTTTTACCTGATTATCATTTACTTATAAAATTTCATTATAAAAACCTGCCAAAATTAAATATTGCAAAAAAAACAATCATATAGTATAAATTACAGTTCAATTTTCAAGAAAATGTTGTGATCCCTCCGCCCGAGTCTATCCAGCATAAAGGTGGGTAGACCTGGGATCACGATTTCATAAAAATCTTTTAATCACCCTCTCAATAGTTAAACCTTGAACAATAATTGAAAATATAACTATTATATAAGTTATAGATAGAAGAATATCTCGATAAATTCCTTCAGATAAAGAAAGAACCAAAGCAACTGATATACCCCCTCGAATACCTCCCCAAGTTAGAATTCGCACTGTGCCTTTTTCATATTTTCTAAATAGCGAGAGAGTCTTAATTATTCCACCTACACTCAAAAAGCGTGAAAGAATAACAATGGGAATAAATACAAGAGAAAGAAGTAGAATATTGAATTTAAAATCTAATAAAATTATTTCTAAGCCTATAAGAAGAAAAAGAATTGCATTTAATATCTCGTCTATCAAATCCCAGAATTTCTGAACGTGTTCGTTTGTATTCTCACTCATAGCAAATTTAGAACCATGATTTCCTATCAGCAAGCCTGCAATAACGACGGCTATAGGACCAGAAACATGCAAAATAGAAGCCAAAGAATACGTAACAAGTACAAGAGCAAGAGTGATCAAAACTTCGGTATTATGCTCGTCAATTGATTTCATACCTCTAAATGCAATCCATCCTGTCAAAAAGCCTAGCAACCCACCACCACAAGCCTCTTTCACAAAATACTTAAATCCCACAATCAAATTTGATGAAAAATCCATATTTCCTGCAGTTAGAATTGCTACCAAAACTGTGAAGACAACGACGCCCACACCATCATTAAAAAGACTTTCCCCTGAAATCATAGCCTTTAAAGTTGGAGAAATTTTAACAGTCTTAAAAATTCCCAAAACTGCAACTGGATCAGTTGGTGAAATTAGAGAGCCGAAAATAAGACACCAAACAAAAGGAATTGAAAGATCAAACAAAGCAGAGACGAAATAAAAAATCATTCCAACAAAAAGAGTAGAAAAAACAATTCCAAATGTGGCCATTAAAGATATAGCCCACCCTCTTTTCAGGAGACTCTCGACATCTACATGCAAGGCCCCAGCAAAAAGAAGTAACCCTAACATCACTTCCATTAAAGTTTTGTTGAAATCTATCTTATATATAAACGACCGAGAACGAACGGCTAGATCAAAGGAAGGAAAAAGAAGATCTATCGAGATGACTACAAAAGAAGAAAAAAGAGCGATTAAAATTATTCCAATCGTAGATGGAAGGCGCAGATATTTTTCATTCAAGTATCCAAAAAAAGCGGCAAGAAGGACCAATAAAGAACTAATTTGGAAAATTGTAAGATCTAGCAACTTATTAAACTCTTATTTAAAAGAAAGAATAAAAAATCCACCCGAGACAACCAAAAACGCACCTATCACAATTCTCAAAGTAATTTTTTCAAGATGTTTTAAAAATAGATAACTCCATAAAAGAATCCATAATGGTGCCAGTCTACTTAACGGCATTAAAACTGAAACATCACCTAAAGTTAAAGAAGTCCAAAATGTTAACGAAGACAACCCAGTAGTAATTGCAGCTAAAGAAAACCACCCTACTGCTCTTTTATCAATATGAAACTGATACTTAGACCGAAAAGCAAAATAAAGAGAAATAAGAAACAAACTTGCCGAACCAAAAGCAATATTTATAGCCAAAAGAGGAGTAGGAGTATAAGCATATCCAAATTTTGTTAAAACAGGCATCATACCAAAACAAAACGAAGCAAGAATAGGAAAAATTAGAGCTCCTCTAAACCAACTCCAACCTGAAGAAGAATCATCTTTGGTAGACCTTGAAAGCAAGGCTACTCCAGCAAAAACACAAAATGCACCTATCCAGACTCCTAACGATGGTGTCTCTCTTAGAAAAATTACTGCAAGCAATACGGACCAAATTGGTGCAGATGCTTGAATTGGGGAAGCTCGACTAACACCCATCCTTTCTATACCTGTAAAAGCTAAAAACTGCCCAAGACCTTGACCAACACAGCCAGAGATAGCAAACCAAAAGACAGCACTTATATTCATATCAATATAAGAACCATTAATTAAACAAACTATGGCAGTAACTAGAAAAACTACGGTACTTGTAACGATAGCTCCTGATAAAGGGGATGCACTCCTGATTCCTTGACGAAGAAAAAGCAAAGTAAACGAATACGTAAAAGAAGACGTCAGCGCCATTATCTCAGGCCAAGAAATATGAAAGCTCATTAAAATTTCCAATAATTAAAAGTTAAAAAATAGGAGACCGAAACATTGTAGTTGATTTAGTTCCTAAGAATACAACAATTCTTTAATTTAAAATAACTCTTAATAAAAAAACATAATCACTTATATTAAATATTTGTTCTGTCTTTTAAAAATTTTTATTAAAGTATTAATATCATAACCAATATTAATACTATTAATAAAATAAGAGGGAAATTTATGAGCAAAGTCTACTTAG
This sequence comes from Nitrospinaceae bacterium UBA3496, assembly GCA_002377645.1. Lineage (GTDB taxonomy): Bacteria > UBA8248 > UBA8248 > UBA8248 > UBA8248 > UBA3496. Next base: position 26,785 of record DFQF01000069.1, read on the forward strand.
TAGCATCACTTACTCCCAAAAATGGTCTGGAATCAGAAATGGAATCTCTTCTTAGAGGTATGTGTGATCCTTCACGATCAGAAACAGGATGTGTTTTTTATAGTCTTTTTAAAAACTCAGATGGGTTTCACTTTATTGAGTGCTGGAAATCAGAAAACGATTTAGATTTGCACAGAGAAACTCCACATTATAAAAATTTTAAAGAAAAAATTGCTGATTTATTAGAGGTTCCACCTAACGTACTAAAACTTGAGGATGTAAATATTGATTTAGAATAAATATTTCCTTAGAGAATGAGGTGTCTGATGACATACGGAAATGACTTCATTGAAAATAAAATTGCTGTCATTACAGGTTCAGCTAGCGGGATAGGAAAAGCTACTGCCAAAATTTTCGCACGAGAGAATGCAATAGTAATTTGCACGGATATTGACGAAAAAAGCGCTAAGAAGATTTCAAACGAAATTAACGAATCCGGAGGAAATTCTCTTGCATATGGAGTAGATGTTACTTCAAGAGATGCCATTAAAAAAATGGTTTCTCAAGTTGTTACAGAATTTGGAAGCATTGACTTCTTGTTCAATTCTGCTGGTTCGATACTTGAAAGATTACCTTTTCTTGAGATCAATGATGATATTTGGGACAAAACTTTCGACTTAAATGTAAAAGGCACATTTTACACCATGCAATGTGTCCTTCCTGAAATGTTAAAAAAACAAAGTGGGGTCATAGTTAACATGGCAAGTATGGCTCATTTAAATGGGTCCCCTAAAATTGCAATAAATTATGGAGCTTCCAAGGGTGCTGTGGTAACTATGACAAAGGGAGTTGCTCGTGAATTTGCAGACCAAGGGATTCGATGCGTTTCTATTTCACCAGGCCCAATTGATACACCATTCCAGGAAACTGCAAGCCAAGAAATTAGAACAGAACTAGAAAGCTGGGTTCCTATGGGAAGATATGGAAAACCAGAAGAGATTGGAGAACTTGTCTTATTTATATGTTCAGGAAAATGCGACTTTATGACTGCTGATACTATACTAGTGAATGGTGGCGGCGGTTTCAGATAAAATTGGAGAAAAAATGCCTTTTTATAAAAAAAATACAATGGATGAAAAAATATCTCCCTCTGGTTCAATTCAAAAAGGAGTTCCAGGAGAATTAATGAAAGCAGGTATAGTTACTAAACCAGAGGGAATTGGACCTCCATTACACGAGCAACCAAATGAGGAACAATTTACTTTGGTTTTAGAAGGAAAGCTTCACTATGTTTTAGGGGATGAAGAAAAAATTGTAGAACAAGGAGACATGATCCATATTCCTAGAGGAGTCCCACACAGGAGTCGTGCTATAGAAGGACCTGCTACCTTTTTCACAGTCAAAAGTCCTTCAGGAAGCGGAGATCTAAACGAAGATCACAATAAATCGGCAAAAGCAGAAGAAGCAGAAAAAAATTATCCAAAAGGTTAATGCCGACCACTCTAGCGATAGATACCATCCCAATCTCCCTTGGGAACTGTAACTGTACCATCTTCTTTAACTTGTGGGCGCTGAAGAGAGAAAGTGGTTTCTGGTGTTACAACCGCATAGTCCATATAACCCATTCGCGCCAAGGGCTGCATAGATGCGGTATCAACAATTCCATCTTTTATTACGCTATCATCAATAAATATTCCAATCACCTGACCAATAACGATAAAATGACCACGATCTCCACTAACATCGGGCAATTCAACAATCTTCCAAAGTCTACATTCGAGTGAAGCGGGTGCGCGTCTAACACGTGGTGGTTTCACAAAAATTGATTCAGCTGTCTCTAAATTGGAGAGCGCAAATTCATCAGAGAGTGAGTCTACTTGAGCCGAAGAGATATTCATGCCATCACGTGTGTCCATTGTCGAAATAGAACAAGTAAACTCACCGTTGTCTTCTATATTACGCAAACTGTCTTTTCGATTAGCAGAAACAAACATTACATAATGAGGACGCTCACTAACTGCATTAAAAAAACTATACGGTGCCAAATTGAGAACATCGTTTTTATCAACTGTAGAAACCCATCCTATCGGTCGAGGGGCAACTAGCGCTTTAAACGGATCATGCTTCAAGCCATGCTCGTTCTTAATACTATCGTAATGCATACCATCCTCCGAATCGAAATTTAGAGTACCATCTGGTCTTTTCCAGCTATAATTTCTCCACTAAAATATTCTGAAATCCCTTCGATAACCCTAGCATCAGGAGCTAAAGGTGGAACGACATGCGAAAAAACTAATTTTTTTACTTTTGCATTCGTTGCAATTTCTCCTATTTCTTTAAATGTCGCATGATGAGAAGCTACTATTCTCGCAGTTTCCGAATTTCCTCCAAATCTTCCTTGAATAAGTTCAGGGACACAGGCATGCATTACTAAAATATCTGCATCTTTAGAAAAAGGAAGTAATTGGTTCGTTGGACTTCCATCACTCGCGATCACTATTGTTTTATTATTTCTATGAAATTTATAAGAGAGAATATCATCTACGTTTCCGTGATTAGTTCCCTTAACCGCAGATATTTCAACATTATTAACTGAGAAAGTGTCACCTGAAGAAACCACCTCCACATCAATTTGAGTACCAACTCTTGATTTTCCCTCATTTACGCGAAGATCAATGTCATATTCATAATATAAAAGCATCCTTTTTACAATTTCAACGATCGGAGCTGGACCAAAGACTTTTAATGGTTCTTTTGCACCCATAATCCATCGTGAGATAAAAAATTCTCCAAAACCGGTATAATGATCAGAATGAAAATGCGTGAAAACAATATTGTCTATCTGGTCAACAGGAAATCCTGCGCGAACGGCTTGAGTCGCAACATTTCGACCAGCATCAATCAAGAACAATTTTTCGCCTGAGATTATTCCATTTGATGGACCATTCTTTTCAACTGTTGGTGGAGGTGCACCAGTTCCTAACATAACAAGTTTCAAAAGTAGTTCCTTTATCAAAGAGCTCTCAGAAATATATCAGAATAAAATTACAAACGATACAATAATTCAACTAAGAATCGGTTAGTCGTTGCCCTATCCTTTCTACTGTTATAAAAAGATGCAAAAAATTAATGGAGTCATATTGAAAAACAAAAAAATATTAATAGTAGTTGCCCATCCAGATGATATTGAATTCCGGTATGCGGGTTCAGTTGCAAAATGGATTCATGACCAAAATGAAGTAGAGTATTGTATAGCAACTAGTGGGGAGAAAGGTTTCAACAGCAATGGGAAAGAAATTCTCAGCTGTGAAAAAAGACAAGAAATACGTGAATCTGAACAAATCTCTGCAGCTGAAGTTGTAGGAGTAAAGAGAATACATTTTCTTAAATTTCCAGATGGAGAATTAGAGAACAATGCTTTTCTGCGAAAAGAGATTGTCAAATTAATTAGAATTTTCAAACCGCAAATAGTTGTTTCAGGAGATCCTTCAATGAATTCCTACGACAGTTTTCCCGGATACCATAGTGACCATCTAGCTATCGCTGCAGCGGTTTTTGAATCTCTTTATCCTGCATGTGGAAATGAAAATTTTTTTCCTGAACTAATTTCTGAGGAAAAACTCATGCCATTTACTCCAAAGTTAGCTATGTTCGGGAATTCTCAAAATGCCGACACCTGGACTGACATTGAAGATTTTTTTGAGATAAAGATGAAAGCACTTGCATGTCACAAGAGCCAAATTGAAGACATACAAGAAATTATCCCCAGGATAATGGAACGTTCTAAAGAATATGGGAAACAAGCAGGGTTAAATTTTGCGGAATCTTTCCGCACTTTAGAGTTGCCATAAAAGAACTTTCATTTTAATCTTATTTCTATAATTTTATGTTTGTATTTTAAGACTGCCAAAATAATGGGGATAATTCATGCACGGATACCAAGGAAAAATATTACATATACATTTAAACAATCAAACTTCCCACATAGAAGAACTAGATGAAAATACTGCCAGAAGATATTTAGGTGGCAACGGTCTAGGAGCAAAAGTTTTATGGGACAAACTTAGCGCAGACATAGACCCTTTGTCGGAAGAAAATATCCTTGCAATCGCGGTAGGACCTTACACTGACACTGCCGTTCCAAGTGCAAGTCGTGCATGTGCTGTAACTAAGAGTCCGCTAACCGATCTATTCTTTGATAGTACCTTTGGTGGGGCTTGGCCTATCACTCTAAAGAAAACCGGACATGACGCAATTGTCCTTCATGGAAAATCTGAAAAATTACTCTATCTTCATATCACAGAAGAGGGACTAGAATTTCGAAACGCAGAAGATCTTGCCGGAAAATGGATTCGTGAGACTTGTGATGCCATTTCAGAAAAAGAAAATGGCGCAGACGTCTTAGCGATAGGCCCTGCAGGAGAAAATCAAGTTCGTTATGCTGCTATGGCACACACATGGAGAAAAAGCAGAGATGGAATAAGTGGAAGAGGTGGAATAGCTGCAGTTTTGGGAAGCAAGAATGTTAAAGCAATTTCTCTTAAAGGAAAAGCAAAAACTAGTGTTTACGATGCAAAAGGTCTTAGAGAGTATGTAAACAATACTGCAGAAGATGTTAGGACAGGAACAGCGGCCTTAAACAAGTATGGAACTCCTATACTAGTCAATATGATCAATAAGCTTGGTGCACTTGGAACAAGAAACCTTACAAGTGAAATCTTCGAGAATTGTGAACCAATTAGCGGAGAATACATGCGTGAAAATTTTCATGAAAAAGATACTACCTGCTTAAAATGTCCAGTTGCGTGTGGTGCAGATTATATTATGAAAGGTGGAAAATTTGATGGTTTGCAGTGGAAACTTCCTGAATATGAAACCATTTTTGCCCTTGGCACAATGTTAGGAATTGGTGACCCTGGAACGCTTCTAAGAGCAAATCAACTTTGCGACGAACTTGGTTTAGACACTGTTTCGGCTGGCGTAACAATGTCCCTTGCATTTGAATGTTTTGAAAAAGGGATGCTAAAGAAAAGTGACGTCGGCTTTGACCTTTCCTGGGGCGACTCAGAGACAGTCTTACAACTTCTTGAAGATATTTCTTTACGAAAAGGTTTTGGAAATATTTTAGCTGAAGGCGGAGTAAGACTAGCTAAAGAAATTGGAGGAGATTCAATAAATTTACTATATGCGTCTAGAGGGTTAGAACTTCCTGCACATAGTGCGAGAGTTCTCAAAGGGATGTCAATTGGATACGCAACAGGAACAAGAGGAGGCAGTCATCACGATACTAGACCAACTCTTCAGTATGCATCCGATCATGACAACACTACTACAGATGGAAAATCTGAATTTGCAGTTAAAACACAAAATTTTACCGCAATTGGTGATTCAATCACGCAATGTCGATTTACCGCTGAGCGTGGATACGGTGCCATGATTAACGAGAAGTATGCAGACATGCTCAATATGGTTACTGGTTGGGATACAACAAGCGAAGAATTAGAATCAACTGGCGAAAGAATATGTAATTTAGAAAGAGCATTCCAAGTAAGAGAAGGTGTAAACAGATCCCATGACTCACTCCCGCATAAAGTAATGCATGAGCCCGTGCCAGATGGTCCCCATAAAGGAATGCACTGCCCTCCTGATGAATTAGAAATGATGAAAGACGAATACTACAAAATCAGAGGATGGGACAACGAGGGGATTCCAACAAACGAAACTTTAAATAAGCTAGATCTAAAAGAAGTGGCAGACGAACTTTCAGTATAAAATTTATCTAAGCTAAAGTTTTGAATTATTATTAATCGACTGGATATTTTTCAACGAGTCTTTTTGCAATAACGATTCTTTGTATATCGTTCGTTCCTTCTCCTACTTGCAAGAGAATAGAATCCCTGTAATACCTTTCAATCGGAAGTTCTTTGATATATCCGTATCCTCCATGAATATGGATAGCCATCTCAGACGCTCTCTGACAAGCATCGCTGGCAAATAGTTTTGCCATCCCTGCTTCCATATCACAACGTTGATCATTATCTTTCATTAATGCTGCTTTATAAGTAAGTTGTCTCGCTGCTTCCAAAGAAGTCGCCATATCAGCCAACTTTAATTGGATTGCCTGATGCTCAACAATAGGCTTTCCCATAGATTTCCTTTGTTGTGCATATGATAAAGATTCTTCTAAACAAGCACGGTGTAGACCTAATGCTCTTGAAGCAACTTGAATCCTTCCGAGTTCAAGCGCAGACATCAATTGCTGAAATCCTCTATTCTCTTCACCTACAAGATTTGAAACTCCTACAGCACAATCTTGAAAATTAAGTTCCCCAGTGCGTATACCTTTATAACCAAGTTTATCTAAGTGTCTACTGACCTTAAAACCATCCAAATCGCGTTTAACTAGAATACAACTAATTCCCCTATGTGGCTTCTCTGCGTTAGGATTAGTTCTAACCATTACACCAAAATGAGTAGCATTCTCTGAATTCGTTATAAACATTTTCGATCCATTGACAATATAATTCTGACCATCACGCTTAGCAGTGGTTCTAAGAGATGCAACATCACTCCCCCCATCAGGCTCAGTAATCCCAATGCCAAATCGCATTTCACCTTTTGCTATTTCAGGAAGCCAATTATTTCTCTGTGTATTATTTCCATACTTGTCTATCAACCATCCAACCATAGAATGACTTCCAAGAACACCAGTCAAACTCATCCAACCTCTTGAAAGTTCTTCAGTAAAAACGACTAAACTCATTGCGTCCATTTCAGAACCACCAAATTCTTCGGGAACTAGAGCACCGAAATAACCGAGATCCTTCATTTTATTTACAATCGCATGAGGATATTCATCATTATGTTCGTATCTCATAGCATCTGGTATTACATCCTGCTCAACAAATTTTCTTACTCCTGACTGGAGTGCTAACTGAAATTCATTTAATTGGATATCCACAAAAAACTCCTTCTAAAAAAACTATTCGAAAAGGCTCAACCCACTATTTTCTTTCGGAATTTGAAGCCTTTCTACAACTTTTCCGTTAATCAAATGAACATCGACAATCTCTTTTACGTCTTTAACTTGAACACCCCCATACCAAATATTATCTGGCATTACACAAAGAACTGCTCCGTGCTCGCAAACATCCATACAAGTTGTCCCTAAAATTCGAGCCTTTCCTTTTAAATTCTGTTTTTCTAATTCTTCTTTCAGCATAGTTCTAATTTCAACAGAATTGCATTGTGCACAACTACCCTTAGGATGGTCAGAAACTCTCTCATTTGTACAAACCATTACATATCTTTTTTTTTCAAACATTCGATTTCACCTTTTCATTAAAAATCCAAGCTATCATTAAAAAGACAAAAGCATCAACGAATTTGAGAAATATTTTGAATATTTCCTAAGCTCTAAGTTAGAATGGATTTTATTTTTTTTTATAATATATAGAAAGTCACATTACAATGATTACATTATATGCGACATGTATCGTAGAACAACTTTTGCCAGAAGTAGGAGAATCTGTATTTTATCTCCTTAAAAAGACTGGAGAAGAAATATACTATCCAGAAACTATAACTTGTTGTGGCCTACCCCATTATAACAATGGGTACCAAGAAGATGCGGCTGAAGTTCTTAAAAAACAACTTGATTCACTTGAAGGAGAAGGCCCGATCATTGTTCCATCAGGTTCTTGTTGTTGGATGTTAAAAAATGTCTTGCCCACACTTTTTACAGATCAACCACATCTTTACAAGAAAGCTGTGAAAATTTCTGAAAGAGTCATTGAATTAACTCAATTCTTAAACAAAAATGATCTGTTACAGAATAAAAAATTATTGCCTGGCAAAACTACGTATCACGACTCCTGTCATCTCCTGCGTGGACTTGGAGAAAGCGTATCACCTAGGAAATGCCTAGAAAACAGTTGTAAAGAAGTAGTAGAACTAGAAGATTCAGATAGATGTTGTGGATTTGGTGGTTCCTTCTGCATAAAATTTCCTGAAATATCTTCTGAAATGTTGGATCAAAAAATTGAAAAAATAGAAAAAACTGATGCAGACTGGATTGTAGCAGCAGATGCTGGATGTATTCTACAAATTGAAAGCGGCCTCAAAAAAAGAAAATGTAATTCTAAAATTCTCCACATTGCACAAGCTCTTGTAGGCCCTGGAAAACCAGGATGGCCTAAGGAAGAAAAAACTTGAAAAACAATTTTAACAAAAGAGCTCATTCTGCAATTTCAAACCCTCATCTGCAGGATGCACTGCATATTGCAACAAGCAGATTTGCAGAATTAAGAGCTAACAGTTTCAAGACAATTGTCTCCCCAGACGCATTGCGAAGACGTGCCAGAAAAATCAGGCAAGACACCTTTGACAATATTGATACACATCTAAAAAATCTTATTCGAAAATTAGAAGAGAATGGTGTTCATATTCATTTTGCAGATACAGCCGATGATGCAAAAACAAAAATTTTGAGCATCGCAAAACAGAACAACACAAAAACTGCAGTGAAAAGTAAATCTATGGCCTCAGAGGAGTTGCATTTAAATGAAGCTTTAGAAGATGCGGGCATCAAACCTGTTGAAACTGACTTAGGGGAATGGATTTTACAACTCGCACATGAAACTCCAAGCCACTTGGTTGCACCTGCAATACATAAAACATTAGGACAAGTAACTGAACTTTTTAGGAAAAAGGTTGAACCTAACATAGACGAAGACCCTGAAACACTAACCGCCATAGCAAGAAAGAAAATTCGTACTGAATTCCTGAATGCAGAATTAGGGATAACGGGTGTCAATTTTGCTGTTTCAGAAACCGGAACAATTTGTCTTGTTACGAATGAAGGCAATGCAAGAATGGTAACAACTCTTCCAAAAATACATATTGGCATTATGGGAATAGAAAAGATTGTCCCTACTATTGAAGATGCCTTCACTCTTTTATCCGTTCTCCCTAGAAGTGCTACAGGACAAAAATTAACTTCTTATTTCACTTTGCTCACCGGAGCAAAAAAAAGAATGGAATCGGACGGCCCACAGGAAATTCATTTAGTTATTATAGACGGAGGAAGAACTCAACATTTAGGAGGACCTTTTCAAGAAGCATTCCATTGTATTCGTTGTGGCGCATGCCAGAATGCATGCCCTGTTTTCCAGACTGTTGGTGGACACGTATATAACTCCGTATACGGCGGACCAATTGGTTCTATTTTGACTCCAATGCTTAATGGGATAGAAAATTCTAACGAATTACCTATGGCATCCAGTCTTTGCGGCGCATGTATGGATGCATGCCCTGTAATGGTAGATATTCCTAGAATGCTTCTAGAAATGAGAAAGAAGAGAGTAAAAAGAAGAGAAAATTCTCTTATAGAAAATACAACCTTTAAAGTCGCTGCATCTTCAATGAAGTTCCCTCTGCTATGGAAAACAGGATTTAAGGTAGCAAGAATTTTCTTCAATATTTTTTCCCGAAACGGAGAACTGCTTTGGCAACCTGATTTTCTAAAAAGAAAGCTTCAAAAAAGAAATCTCCCTCTTCCTGCTAAAAAGAGTTTCCGAACTATCCTTGAAGAAAAAGGAGAACTAATTACCAAAACACCTAAGAAAAAGCAGAAAGAAGAAGACATAGAAGAAAAAAATGATTCTCCTGAAACACCTATAATTCCAAACCACGGAATTCATAACTTACATGGAATGAGTTCTGAAGAAGAATCTACTACAGAAGAATTTCCAATTGATAATCCTATAGAATACTTCATGCGAGAGATCGAATCAGTAGGAGGCAAATCCTATTTCGTTAACAACAAAGAAGAAAGTTTAAAAACTATTAATGAAATTACTCAAAGATTTTTGGAATCTAAAATTGCAATTACTAATAGTGTGCCTGAATTCATAAAAACAAATCTCCAAAGTAAAAACAACGAGATTCTCGAACCAATATTTCAAGATGACAACAGAAACTCTCTAAAAGAAGCTAGAATCGGGATCACCACTTGTGACTGGGCCATCTCGGAAACAGGAACTATAGTTATTTTCAGTAGCAAAAAACAGCCTAGACTGTTTTCTCTGCTTCCAGAAATACATATTTGTGTTGTTTTAGAAAAACAAATCCTAAACCATTTAAATGATTTGCCGAATAAAATCAAAAACATCCTTCTTGAGAAAAAATCTATTGCGCCAAGCTGTATCAATCTAATTACCGGGCCTAGTCGTTCGGCTGATATTGCACTCACACCTATCAAAGGTGTTCATGGACCAAAAGAATTACATATTATAATTTTATCAAAAAATCTTTCCTGAAAAAGTTTCAACATAAAGGAGTAATTCAATGGATTTTGAATTGACAGAAAAACAACGAACTCTAGAAAAAATCGCACATGACTTCGCTGAAAATGAAATACGTCCCGTTGTTCTAGAAAGAGAGAAAATTCAAGATCCCGTAGAGCGTTTTCCTTGGGACATACTTGAGAAAGGGAGCAAAATGGGATTACGCACACTTTCTATTTCAGAGGAAAAAGGTGGTGGCGGTGCGAATATTTTAGATTTATGTATAGTTGGTGAAGAAATTGCTTGGGGAGATTTAGGGATCGCTGTCACTTTTGATCAGACTTGGAAAGTTATTCATTTTCTTGACCGAGTATGGAATGAAGAACAACGCTCAAGATATCTACCGGCATTTTTAGAAGACCATAGGTTTCACCTAGCTGTAGGAATGACTGAACCTAGTGTAGGTTCAGAAAATTTCTACCCACATAACGACCCAGATCTTGGTGTCAAGACAAGTGCCACTAAAAATGGTGACAATTGGGTCATTAACGGAAAAAAACATTACATCAGCAATGGCGGAATATCAAAACTCTATACTCTTGTGACTAGAACCGACCCTAAAGTAGGAGTTTCAGAAGGTGTAACTTATTTCATGGTTTCTCCCGATATGGATGGTTTCACTATTGGAGAGATTCACGAAAAAATGGGACAGCGTCTTTCGCAAAATGCAGAACTAATTTTCAAAGATTGTCTAGTTTCAGACTCTAATCGAATAACCGAGATTGGAGGAGGAGTCAAAGCTCGTTCTGGTTCGTTTTCACGCGGATCTGTCATTGAATCTGCCGCAACTGCACTTGGACCAGCTCGTGCCGCATACGAAGATGCTGTCAAACATGCTCATAATCGAATTCAAGGGGGCAAACCTATTATTGAACATCAAGGTGTAGGTTTCATGCTTGCTGATTGTTATATTGATTACCAAGCAGCCCGTCAAACTTTACATTACGCGGCTTATATGGCTATGCGTGATGAGGGATACGATCCCAAATTGGGTTATATGGCGAAGGTCTTTGGTTCAGAAGCATGTTTCCGTATTGCAAAACGCTCTATGGAAGTTTGGGGTGGTAAGGGTTATATGACAGAAGCACCCATGGAAAAATACTTGCGTGATGTCACAAGCTTTCTGCATTCTGCTGGAACGAACGAAGCACAAAGAGTTCGTTCTATGCCATACCTATAATTTACAAAAAACCCCTCTTCCAGGCTGGAAGAGGGGGAAAAATTAGAAACGAAAAATTAAATATCGTAGTATAATGAGAATTCATGAGGATGAGGTCTAAGTCTAACTGGGTCTACTTCATTTTCTCTCTTATACGCAATATAATTTTGAATAAAGTCCTTTGTAAAAACATCTCCTTGAACCAAATAATCGTTATCCTTCTCTAATGCATCTAACACAGCATCCAAACTTCCTGGTGTTTGTTTTACCTTAGCTTTTTGTTTTGGTGGAAGTTCATAAAGATTCTGATCCATTGGTGCAGGCGGGGAAATTTTATTTTTAATACCGTCAATCCCTGCCATCAACATAGCGGAAAAAGCGATATATGGATTTGCTGTAGCATCCGCGCATCTGAATTCAATTCTTTTTGCTTTTTCACTATTTGAATAAGTAGGAATTCTAATGCATGCGGTTCTATTACGGCAACTGTACATAAGGTTAATTGGTGCTTCATAACCAGGCACTAAACGTCTATAACTATTTGTAGTAGTATTCGTAAATGCTAGAAGTGAAGGTGCATGTTTTAGGATGCCGCCGATGTAATACACAGCTTCCTGACTTAGATCACCATATGTTCCCTTCTTATACATTACGTTTTTGCCTTTCTTCCATACACTTTGATGTGTATGCATACCTGACCCATTATCCATAAAAATAGGTTTTGGCATGAAAGTAGCAGTTTTGCCATGTCTATTAGCAACGTTTTTTACCACATACTTGTACTTCATCATTTTATCTGCCATTGAAACCATGGTATCGAACCTCAAATCAATTTCACACTGTCCTGCAGTGGCAACTTCATGATGATGTACTTCAACATCTAAACCAATATCCATCATTGTTAGGCACATTTCGGAACGAAGATCCTGCAAACTGTCAGATGGAGGCACCGGGAAATATCCTTCTTTGTAACGGAGTTTATGTCCAAGATTAGGGACTTCATCCGAACCAGTATTCCAAGCAGCTTCTCCTGAATCAACCTCATAGAAAGAATAATTCTCAGCGGTAGAATAACGAACATCATCAAAAACAAAGAATTCTGCCTCAGGACCAAAAAATGCGGTATCTCCAATGCCTGTTGAATTAAGGTATGCTTCTGCTTTCAAGGCAACAATTCTTGGATCTCTGGTATAATCCTCTCTAGTAATAGGATCTTGTACAGTACAAATCAAAACGAGTGTCGGAACTTCCATGAAAGGATCTATAAATGCAGTACTTGGATCTGGGATAAGCAACATATCACTCTCTTGGATTTCCTGAAAACCACGAATACTAGATCCATCAAAACCAACACCATCTACAAAAGTATCTTTTTCTAATTCTTTGATAGGTGATGTAAAATGTTGCCACATTCCTGGAAGATCCGTGAAACGATAATCAACCATTTGGGCACCACTATCTTTTGCCATTTTAAAGACATTTGAAACACTTGCACTACTTGCTTTCTTCGCCGCCATTCTTGAAACCCTCCAAGGTAATTGATTATTTCTATATAAAAATTTCTAATATGATAATAAATTAATTTTATTTCCAAAATGTTACGAGAAAAATACACTATCCTCCTCGGAACTTTTCAAATCTAACATAGAAAACAACTCTTCACTTAATGAATTCAAAAGAGATTTGTCATTCACTTTTAATCCATTTAGATCAGTTAAATAGAAAGAATCTACCGCTCTTGGCCCTTGTGTAGAAACCTTAGCACTTAAAATAGAAAGACCCGATTCTGTCAAAATATTTGAAATCATTGCCAAAAGGCCATGTCTATCAGGAGTAATTACTTCCAATACAGTCGCAAGTTCACTACTTCCTAGATCAAATTCAACGATTGTAGGAATATAAAAATGTAATTGTTTTTTAAGTTTTAAATGCTTCTTATTCTGACTCATCAAATTTGGAAGTTCAATACCCCCATTAAGAACATCATAAAAATCTTCTTTAAACAAAGCCCACTTCTCGTTATCTTCAACAACCCCGCCATCTGCACTTACAACTTGAAAAGTATCCACAACAAGACCATCATCTCTAGTATAAATCCTAGCGTCTAAAACATTTATTGCATGTTTTGTTAAAACTGACGAAATCAAACCAAATAATCCTATCCGATCAAAACAAACAATGGTCAAAACAGAAATGTTTTCACTCCTTTTGTGTATTACTTCAATGGAGAAGAGTTCTTTCCTTTGTATCATCCTATTTCTGAGTTCAATATGGGTCAAAATAGTTTCTACATTTGTCTGATCCAAATACCTTTTTGGCATAAGTTGAAGATGTTTCTCTATTTCATCTTCTTTCAAATCTACATATCTAACGCCAGCTCTAGACTTTACCTGTTCCAATACCGCCATTTCGTGCTTCTCTTCATTACTTTCTTGACCAGATTCCATAACATCTAGAGTCTTCTTATATAAATCAAAAAGTAAAGTTCCATGCCAGTCATTCCATATGCCAGGGGCGACTGAAGAAATATCTGCATAAGACAAAAGATAAAGCATTTGAAGTTGTTCTTTTGTTTCCATTTTTTCTGCAAACTGACTTATTAAAGAAGAATCTTGCAAATCTCTCCTCTGAGAAGTCATGGACATTTCTACATGATGCAAAACTAAAAATTGCAGAACTCTTCCTTCATCAGATGGAAGACCCATCCTTAGTATAATCTCAGGCAACAACGAAGCACTTTTATGAACATGCCTGTCTCCTTTCCCCTTTCCAATATCATGAAGTAGTAGTGCAAATCTCAGTAAATATGTTCGATCAAGTTCTCTATAAACATGAGCTAAAACGTTAAGATTTACATCTTTTGTATATGCGAGATCATCAAGTACATTAAGAGTTAGCAAGGTATGCTCATCAGCGGTATACCTATGATAATGGTCATATTGGACAAAACAATTTAGGGACTCAAACTCTGGAATATAGGCACTCAGAAAACCTAATTCATGCATTTCATGTAAAACTCTAGCAACTCCAGTTTTTCCATTAAGAATACGAAAAAAACTTTCCCTAACTTCAAGAGAAGACCTAAAGTTATCATCTACTAAATGAATTGATGATCGAATCAAATCACGAATGTCACTATTGAAATTAGAACTATATTTATACATTATCTCGAAGATAAACATTAAATTATTTGGATTACCTTTAAGATTTTCAGAAAAATCCCCTGCGGAAAAACTCTTCCTACCCACCCAAATCAGTCCGTATTCAATTGTATCTCTAGTTACTTTTTTTGCGAAAAAACGTCTCTGCTTGGCTTCCGATTCAAGATCTTCAAATATTTCCTTACAAAATGAATTTAGATTTCTAGCAGATCGATAATAATCCTGCATTAAGTACTCGCCAGCAAAGGTAGCTTCTGAATCTACATAACCTAGAGATTTTGCAGCTTCCATCTGTGAAGAAAATGACAATACATCATTTTTCGAGTTAGATTGAAAATGCAACTGTGATCGAATTCTCAGAAGAAAATCATAAGAGTCTCTAGCATTTATCAAACTCTCTATTCCTTTAGGTCTATTCTTGCTTATATCTTCTAAATTATTGTAACCAAAAGATTTGACTAGCCAAACTACTTCATGATAGTCACGCAATCCTCCTGCACTTTCCTTGATATTAGGCTCTTGCACATAAACTGAAGGATCCCAGTTTCTATATCTCTCATTTCTCTCTTTAATTCTTTGCACAAGGTGATTGGCCTTATATCCTTTTTTGAGAAATATTTGCATTTTCTTCAGAAAATTTGAATAAACTGTAGGACTGCCTGAAATCAATCTACTTTCAAGCATCGAGGTTTGACTAACATAATCTTTTTTTGAAATTTCTATGCAATCACTGATCTTCCTGACACTATGACCTAAATCTAAACCCAGATCCCATAAGAGATAAAGAACTTTTTGTGTGAACTCATGAACTTCCGAATTAATAGCAGGAGTTACAAAGAGCAGATCAATGTCAGAATTTGGAGACAATTCACCCCTTCCAAATCCACCAATAGCAAGAAGTGAACAATTTATACCTGAATCTTTTTTGTCAGAAGAAGAACATCCGAAAGACCAAATACTCTTAAGAACAGTATCGATAAAACTAGAACGTAACCGTGAAAGTTCTAATCCGCCACAACCTTGAAAATGAGCTTCTTTAATAAGTTCTCTTCCATCATGAAGAACCCCCTTAAAGAAAGAAATCAACTCACTTCTGCCAGAATCAGTTGGATGAAAAAGCCTGCCAGAAATATCAGACTCTAAATTTGATAATTCTAAAAGAGATTTCATTTCTATATCTCTATCTATTTAGATTGCTTCATCTCCACGTTCTCCAGTTCTGATACGAACACAATCATCAACATTTTGCACAAAAATCTTGCCATCACCAATTTTTTCGGTTCTTGAAGATTCTATAAGAGTATTCACAACATCCTCTGCTTTTGAATCTTCAGACAAAATCTCAATTTTTATTTTTGGAAGAAAATCTACTACATATTCACTTCCACGATACAACTCCGTATGACCCTTCTGCCTACCAAAACCTTTCACCTCTGTAATGGTCATTCCTGAAACTCCCGCGGAACCAAGAGCATCCTTTACAGCATCCATTTTAAAAGGTTTTATAATCGCAGTAATTAATTTCATCTCCTCCTCCCTCTAATGTTTTTCAAGAATAAAAAAATAAAGGCACAAAACACTTTATAACACAAAACTAATAAACCAAGTTAGCAATCAAAAGAAATAGTCAAATCCAAACTTGCATTAACAATCAGATTTACTTAGTATTCGACTAGTTTAAAAAAAAATGTTCAATCTTCAAACCAGGACTCGGAAATATCTCTTTTATACAGAGATAGGAATGGGACCAAGTAAAAAAGGTGACCATCATGTTGTGCACAATTCTAGAGAAAGAAATAGAGTGTTTCTTCGCTACAAAAGGAGAAAATGGAAAGAATGGATGTTCTTACGATGAGTCAGGTTGTATCCCTATCGTAGACGAATGTTTAAAAGGAGACGATGACAAAGCATGCGAAAACATTGTGGATATGCCAAATGGTAAATATTGCACAAAATTTCCTAACCCTGAAAGCAGATGGGAAAGGGGTCATTGTCCTGTAGCAACTCATGTAAAAGTTGATTTTTCAACTCCTATAGAAAAGAAATTAAATCCACTCAAAGCTTCAAAACGTGCTGCAAAAGGTGGTTAGGTCAACTGCAATCATATAGTTTGCCATTGTTTTTCTTGAAAGTTTTATGGAGAAATATTTCGGTTTTATCCTTGAGCTTATAAATTCTGATATCTATTTTTTTTTCATCTATTAAAATCTCAGAAAAAGTACAGTCAGAATTAAAACGTCTAGGCCCGCAACTTCCGGGATTTAAATAAATAGTCTCATCCAATAATAAACATAGGGGTTGATGGCTATGGCCAAAAACAACTATTTCATATCTATCTAAATTAACTATTTCCTTCAGGTCTTTAGTTGGCTCACCTTTTTCCCAGCCTATATGTTGAACAAAGATTTTCCAGAATTTTAAAATTAACTTAGATTGTGAAGGAAAAACATTTACTGGATCTATATTTCCACGAACAAAAGTAACAGGAGCTAAAGATTGTAAATCTGTGATAATTTGATCGGAACCTATATCTCCAGCATGGATTACTCTATCTGCATGAATACAAGTTGTTAAAACTTGATTAGGCAAATCTCCATGCGTATCGGAAATAACTACTATCTTGTCTTTTGGATTTTTGATTTTACCGTCTCAATTTACTCTTTTTCGAGAAAAAATGCTTTGACAAACTTTTCTCAAAAGCATGGAACAATTCTAAATCTTTTTCGAAATAATCAGGTGTATTTATATAGAGAAATTTAAACAACCTTCTTTGATACAAATAAGCTACAACCTTAACTCTACACTTTCTTTTATCAACAACATTCAAGAGTTCGTTCCTTAAATCTCTCGACCTTTTAAGTTCTTTTTGGGTATATGGACCAGAAAATGGTTCCAAAGCATGCAATTGTTTTTCTTTTTCTTTTTTCTTACTCAATTCTATTTTCAGGCCCATTTCTCCCTTCAAAAAGAATTCCGCTCTCTGAAAAAAGTTTTTATTTTTTTTTGATACTGATTCTTCAAAAGAAAGAAATTTTCCAGAGGAGTAAACTCGAAGATCATTATGAGGTGGCAACAAGAGCTTCCGGTAAATCTCCAAAAGTTTTATTTCAAATTTTGGATTCTCAAAAATACCTGT
>DFQF01000069.1:44952-53611 GCA_002377645.1 Nitrospinaceae bacterium UBA3496
GAAACAAAGAAACGATTTTGAGAGATATCTATTTTTTTCCAATTAGAAGACACGATTGGGTCAGGCATTTTAAATTCGTTTATCGAAAAATCCGGGAATTTCGGCATAGAACATCCGAAAGCTAAAGAAATAATAAATAGCAAAATTACTTTTTTATATTTTCCAGAGACAAATCTATATTCGTGTAACATCTTTTCTAACTCCAACAATAACACCAAGAAGAATAATTAAAACAAAAAAGACTTTCTCATAACTGACGAATTCATTCAGAATAATCGCACCTAAAACAATAGAAACGCAAGGCTCACCTAAAATACAAAAAGCGACTTTACCAGAAGTGATTTTTCTTAACGCATAATTAATTATTGTATGCCCAATAAGTGTGGGAAAAAGAATCATCATAATCAAATAGAAATAAAAATTTGAATTATAAGTTATGGGCGGAACACCAGTAATACATAGCAAAACAAATAAAAACAAACCACTCATCCCATAACAAAATGTTATATATGGCAGAAATGGAATCGACTTTCTGAGACTTCTTCCTATTAGCAAATAAATTGAGAACATCAATCCACCAAGCAAAGCAAGAAAATCTCCATAAAAACTTTCAGATTCTAAAGAATCGAAGTCATCAACACATATTAAAATAACACCTACAATTGTTATAAAAATCCCAATCCATAATTCTTTCCCTTCTTTTTCATTAAGAAAAAAATATGCTCCAAGAGAAACAAAAAGTGGATTCAACGTAACCAATACAACAGAGTTAGCTATAGAGGTATGATTCAATGATTCAAACCAAATAAAAAAATGCATCCCCAGAACAATGCTAGATAAAATCAATACTACTCTCTCTTGTATAGACAATAATCTCCATGTGCTTAAAAGTTGGTTGAAACAGAAAGGTAGGATGATTAAAGATGCGCCGATCATTCTAAAGGATGCTACCATTAAAGAGGGAGCATCCATCAAACGAAAAATTACAGAAGAAAGACCAAGAGAAAAAACAGCAAGAATTAAAAAGAAGGGAAAAATAATTCTTTCAGATTTAATAATGATACCCAGTGTAAGAAAAAGATTTAACCTTCAATACTTCTATCTAAAATTGTTTTTAGATCGTTTTTTGAACGAACACCAACAACTTGCTCTACAACTTGACCATCCTTAAAGAGAATTAGTGTCGGGATTCCCTTAATCCCAAATTTTGAGGGTGTAGATGGACTATGGTCTATATTCATCTTTCCAAAACGTATTTTCCCATCATACTCTCCTGCAAGTTCTTCTATAACAGGAGCTATCATCTTACACGGCTGACACCATTCAGCCCAAAAATCTAAGAGTGTAGGCAAATTCGAACCTAACACCTCTGAATCGAAATTTTGATCAGTAACATCTAAAACATTATCAGACATAAAAACCTCCATAAAAAAACAGTCAAATGGGACGAAAATTATTCATGATCACTTTCAGGGATTTCATCAATTAACACTGGTCGTCTCTTAATTCCATCAGCAGGACCAACTATCTTATCTCTTTCCATTTGTTCGATCATCCTAGCTGCCCTATTATAACCAATTCTCATATGCCTTTGAATGAGTGAAATAGAAACCTCTTTAGTTCTGGAAATAAGAGCAACAGCTTCATCATACCTCTCATCATATGCATTATCATCTTCCCCTACTTCATCTTTCCTTGTCTCTTTTTCAACAAAAATATCTTCACGGAACACTGCTGGACCTTGATTCTTCCAGTGTCCTACAAGACTGTGTATCTCTTTTTCCGAAACATACGAACCATGTATACGAACAGGAATACTCGTGCCAGGTGGCACAAACAACATATCTCCTTTTCCAAGAAGTCTTTCCGCACCATTTGAATCCAAAATAGTTCTTGAATCGGTCCTCGTTGCAACTCTGAGTGCAATCCGAGATGGAAAATTTGCTTTAATCAATCCAGTCAAAACATCTACAGAAGGTCTTTGGGTTGCAACTAAAAGATGAATTCCAGCAGCTCTAGCCATCTGTGCCAATCTAGTCATTGCTTCTTCAACATCACGAGACGAAACCATCATCAGGTCAGCAAGCTCATCTATCACCACAACTATATAAGGAAGAAAATCAAGTTTCTCACCCTCTGTTTCAGTAGCATCATCTTCTAATGGTCTCTGCAATCTCTCTTGAACTTGTTTTTTCGTAAGACCCTCAGCAACAAATTCATTGTAACTATCAATGTTCCTTACCCCAAGTTTATTCATTTTTTGATATCTTTTTTCCATCTCTACAATTATACCACGTAAAGCTGAAGCAGCTTTCTCCGCATCAGTTACAACTGGCACAAGTAGATGAGGGATCCCTTCATATATTGACAACTCTAAGAGTTTTGGATCTATCATTAAAAATCTAACTTCCCTTGGCATACATCTACTTAACAAGCTACAAATCATCATATTCAAGGAAACACTTTTTCCCGAACCAGTCGTTCCTGCTATCAAAAGATGGGGGATCTTTGCTAAATCTGTGAGGGCGGTTCTACCCAAAATATCGGAACCCAAGCCTATAGTTAATTTCTGTTCTGAATCATTAAATTCTTTAGATGAAAGAATCTCTTTTGCGTAAACCGCATTCCGTTGTTCATTAGGAACTTCTATCCCTACAACTGATTTTCCGGGTATAGGAGCAACAATTCTGACACTATACGCAGAAAGAGCTCTTGCAAGATCATCTGAAAGCGATACAATTTTGGAAACTTTCACTCCAGGTGCAGGAGAAAATTCATACACTGTTATCACTGGTCCGGTTTTTACTTCCGTTATTTTTCCTTCAACGCCAAACTCCAACAATGCCTTTTCAAGTGACTGAGATTTTTCTCTTATGAGAGATTCGTTCACTATCACCCCACCAGAAGGTGGATCTGTGAAAAAATCAAGAGATGGCAGTTCATACTTCAAATTCTTCTTTGGGGAATTTTTTCGAATATTATTTGCAGTTTCAGAACTTCCCTGTTCAACAAAACTCTCATCATCTAATCTAACTACGCTAGGAGAATCAACTTCAGTATTCACAGGAACATCGTCATTTGAAACAGATGGATTCAAATCTTCAATTATTTTCTCGTGATTTTCAAAATCTACTTTTTCTTCTTTAAAATCAGTCTGATCCGGAGGAACATTAAAATTCGAATCATCTAATCTCTCAATCGATGATGAATTTTCCTCTAACAACTTATCCAAATCTTTAGATCTTTCATTCTTCAATTGTGTTTTTTCTATTACAGGCTCGACATTTCCCTCTTCATGGAATGCTGGACCAGGTATGAAATTTTCTTCCGGAAGATTTGTTTCATCTAATACAGGAGAATTTAAATTTGCAACTACATGAGATTTTCTTCTAGAAAAAATATCCAGATTTCTTATGAATGAAAACACTTTCATAAAAAAATTCTTTGAAGAACCAAAAAAATTAGAATAGTAGGAATCATTCTCTATTCTTTCATTCTCAAAAGTACTATATTCCTCTACTCTTCTAAATCTCGCAAAAAAACCAAAAAACTTCCTATGTAATGTAGGCTTGAAAGAGATTTTCCCAAGAACGGAAAAAACAGAACCTACCCTTGTTCCATAAGATTGCAATGACAGATTTGAAACTACTGAAACACAAATAGTAAAGACAGCCAAAAGTGCTATCCAACTTCCAGCATTGCCTAAATACATTTTCAGGAAAGTAGAAAGACTCTCTCCTACTATTCCACCAGAAACAACTCCTTTTCCAAAAACCACGTCATGCTTAAATGTTTTGTAAAACAAAGAGCACGCACTTAATAAAATAAGAAGGTATAAAAAATCTTTATACCTAGGCAACCAAATTCGTTTTCCTGAAAAAAGAGAAATTCCACAAAACAACATCAGTATTGGAATGAGACAACTCAGAGCACCCAAGAAAAAAATCATCAATCCAGAAATATAAGACCCAAGAAATCCACAGTAATTTTGAATTCCTAAATTTGGGCTCACCACATTATATGGATGTGGATCTCTACTATCAAAAGAGAAGAGTGAAACTGCAATAAACACAGAAACAAACATGAAAGATAGACCGATTACTTCACCAGATCTGTCATTTAATTTTTCTAAAGTGTTAGGTATTGAACGTCTGCGGGCCATGTCGCCACCTTGCCAAAATACTTCTAAATACATCCTTCAAAGCATAAGGCATTAAATGGGCGAAGAACTAACTAAGACAATATATAATATTTAAGGGAAAAGAACAATTAATATGCAAACATTATCAGCGAAACACTTTCCAGAAAAAAATTTAATATCCAGAAGATCTATCTACTTTTCTTTGCAATTCATTGCCTTGATCCCAAAGATTCCAATTCTCGGCAAAAACATTGCATACTTTTCGCATATAATCCCTAGTTAAACCAGAAATATGTGGAGTGACAATTATCTTATCGTGCGACCATAGAGAACTGTCTGATGGTAGCGGCTCTTCATGAAACACATCCAAAACGGCCCCAGACAGAAATTCATTATCTATAGATTCGATGAGATCGTTGTCATTCACGAGTTCCCCTCTTCCTACATTAATGAAGAAAGGTTTTTTTTCCATGCAAGAAAACACTTTCTGAGAAAAAAGATTTCTCGTTTTCTCAGTCAAAGGAAGTGCAAGGACACAATAATCACAGTCTTTAATCGCAGATTCCATATTGTCAGAACTAAACACTTCATCGATGTATTCATAATCTTCATCTTCTGAAATACTATTTTTTACCCCTTTTACAATCATTCCTGACTGCCGAGCCCTTTTTGCAATTTCTTTACCAATTGCGCCTAATCCCACTTGACAAAGAATTTTTCCCTCTAAATCATTCCAAGACCATTGTTTCCAAGTGGAAGAATTCTGGTTATTCATCATCTTAGGGATCCCCATCGAGACCATTGGCATCATCATCATAACGTAAGTGGCTATCGGATTCGCATGAATTCCTCGCACGGAAGTTATTACTACATCTTTTCTTTCTGATAATGTATCCAACATCTCATCTGCCCCAGCTGAAACCATTTGTATCCATTTAAGAGATTCCCATCTGTTGAGTAGAGACGGATCAATCTTCCATGCTACCCCTACTTCAAAAGTACTTAAATCTTCTGGACAATCATTATTGTCAGAACAACCCACAAAATTTATATCTAATTCAAGGCTCTCTAAAGCCTTCACATACCTTTCATGAAATGGAGTGACTACCAAAACAGAATTTTTCACAACATCCTCCAAAAATTAAAAATTACATTTCCTATAATTAGAAATGAAGAACGACTTGCAAGTTTCTAAATTAATTCATACAAATATTCTTATGACAAAAAATACCGCAATAGAGAAAAAAGAAATATTTTCTTGGGCCCTGTATGACTTCGCAAATTCTGCATATCCAACAATTATCACTACAGTAGCATTCAGCGTTTTCTTTAAAGAAGTGATAACCAAAGGTGTCGTTTACGGAGACCTCCTATGGGGTACTTCCATATCATTGTCCATGGTCTTGAGTATTATAATTGCAATCCCTCTAAGTGCAATAGCTGACATCTATGACAAAAGAAAAATGTTTCTTTTCCTCTTTAGTTTGATTTGCATAGTTTTTACGGCATTACTGTCCTTGCTAGAAGAGGGAATGATCTTAACTGCGATTTTTATCTTCGTTATTTCTTCAGTTGGATTTGAATGTTCTATAGTCTTTTACAACTCTTACCTTCCTAATCTTTCCACAAAAGAAAATATCGGGAAGATTAGTGGATGGGGATGGGGACTTGGTTATTTTGGCGGATTATTGTGCCTGATCCTCTGCTATCCTTTTTTAAAGGGGGGTTATGAATTAGCTAATCAAATCGAATATAAAAAAAGTTTTCTGATTACATCCATTTTCTTCGCGATCTTTTCACTTCCTATGCTTTTTACTCTAAGAAAATCATACCAAAAAAACATATTGACCAAAAATTCGAAAAGCCAACTAATATTCAAAGAGTTATATCAATTAATGCAACAGTACAAAAACAATATAAATGCATTAAAATTTCTTGTTGCATTTTTCTTGTTTAACGATGGAATCATTACAATCATTGCATTCTGTTCTATCTACGCAGTATCGACTCTTGCGTTCACGATGCAAGAAAATCTGCTTCTCTTTATCTGCATACAAATATCTGCGGGACTAGGTTCGTTTGCCTTTGGATATATCTCAGATTCTATAGGACATAGAAAAACTTTAATTTCCACCCTTATTATCTGGTGTCTGATTATTATCGCCGCTTTCTTAAATACTTCCAAAAATGAATTTTTTATCATAGGGATAGGTGCAGGAGTTCTGCTGGGTTCCACACAATCTTCAAGTAGAGCTATGATGGCTTCTTATATTCCCGAAATGCATGAGGCTAAAGGGTACGCAATCTACGGAATATGCGGTAAATTTAGTTCTATACTTGGCCCTATAACATTTGGTGTTATTTCAAGTATGCTATCCAATCAAAGGATGGCTATTCTATCAATACTTATTTTCTTTATTCCCTCAATATATCTGCTCTGCAGAATAAAGGATAAAGAAGAAAAGAAGGAGAAATCGAATGAATGAACAAAACGCACTTTGGGAAGACATTGCTAGTCGAAGAGGCAGGCATTATCCAGCGCATAAATTTATCGCCGAAAAATTTCCGGACTATATGGAAGCACTCCTCAAACTTGACGACGTGATTCGTGCTAAGGAAAGAAGATTCGACGAAAAAATGCATGAATTATTTCATATTCTCTCTTTAGCAGTAGAAGGATCAAATCCGCATAACCAGCCACACTTAAAGCAACACTTAAAAAAGGGGCTGAAACTCGGTTTGCATCCAGAAAGTATTGCTGAAGCTCTGATGGTTTGCGTAAATCCTTCTGGATCCAAAGTTCTTACATACGGGGTTACTTGTATGTTGGAAGCAATTGAGGAATTAAAAGAAGAAGAAAACTGGCAGTATCCAGAGGATTAACCTTCTTTGAAAAAAAAATAAGTGTTAATCTATTTTAGAATTTTTGAATTTACATAAGAGATTTGATTACTGATGAACAACAAAATACGCGTTAGATTTGCACCATCCAACACTGGCCATCTCCATATAGGCGGGGCAAGGACAGCTCTGTTCAATTGGTTCTTTGCAAAACATCATGGCGGAACCACAATACTCAGAATTGAAGATACAGATAAACAACGTTCAACAGAAGAATTCTATGAAGCCATTATAGAAGCTTTTGATTGGCTTGAGTTAGACTGGGATGAAGGCCCCTTTAGACAAAGTGACAGAGAGAAACTATATAACGAGACTATAGATACTCTTATATCTAAAAACCTTGCTTACAGATGTACCTGTACTCCAGAAGAAGTGCAAAAAATGAGAGACGAGGCTGTAAAACAAGGGAAAACTCCTATGTACGATGGAACATGCAGAGAAAGATACCAAGAAGATCCTGACATTCCTTTTTGTATCAGATTGAAAACACCTGACGAAGGGGAAACTAGCTTCCACGATTTACTAGCAGGGGAAGTTACATTTCAAAACAACCAAATTGACGATATGATCATTAGAAGAACCGATGGTTCCCCCACCTACAATTTATGTGTTGCCATCGATGATATAGATATGCAAATCAGCCATGTAATTAGAGGAAATGATCATCTGTCTAATACCCCAAAACAAATCTTAGTGTATCAAGCATTGAATAGTCCCATTCCGGAATTTGTTCATATATCTATGATACTTGGTTCTGACAAGAAAAGACTTTCTAAAAGACACGGTGCGACATCAGTTCTTGAATATAAAAATCAGGGATACTTGCCTGAGGCGTTAATAAATTACCTTGTAAGATTAGGATGGAGTCATGGAGATCAAGAGATATTTGACAAAGATGAAATAATTAAACTCTTCTCTATAGAAAATCTCAATCAGTCTTCTGCTGTTTTCAATCCAGAAAAAATGGACTGGGTAACGCAAGAACATATGAAAAAAAGAGATATCCAAAGTTTACTAGATCTCTTTGATAACAAATTAAAAGATATCGGATACGACCCAAACACACAGCCTGCAGAAAGTAGAAAAGGAATTATCGAAGAAATGAGAACTAGAGGAACAACCATTGAAGAGATCGTGAAAAGTTCCCTCTATTTTTTCTCAGACGAAATTACAATGGATGAGAAAGCCAGTAAAAAATTTCTCACTAAAGAAATCTCGCCCGTTCTAGAAAAATTATGTTCTGCAATAGATAAAATTGACGAATACAAAATTGAAAATATCAAAGCTGTATTTAACGAAATATTGAGTTCTGAAGACTTAAAAATTGGCAAATTAGCACAGCCTCTAAGAGTTGCTGTAACTGGCGGAACGGTGAGTCCTGGAATCTTCGAAACTCTCTTACTTTTAGGCAAAGAACTTGTGATAGAACGTATCAATAACGCTCTAGACGTTGTTCATAAAAATGATTAAAAAGTGCTGGAATTTTTATTACTAGGTTCTTGACTCGAAAAAAAAATACGTCATACTACGAAAAATTGTTGGGGGATCGTCTAGCGGCAGGACACCAGGTTCTGGACCTGGTTACCAAGGTTCGAATCCTTGTCCCCCAGCCATTTT
>DFQF01000043.1 GCA_002377645.1 Nitrospinaceae bacterium UBA3496
ATAGATTTATAGAATTCATTTTTAGTAGCCTGAAAAGCTTCAATATAAACTCGAACAAGAAGCGCATTGTCATAGAGCATCTTTTCGAAATGTGGGATCAACCAATACTCATCTACACTATACCTATGAAATCCACCACCTAGTTGATCGTACATACCACCCAAAGCCATTCTTTGAAGAGTAAATTCTACAATTTCTAGCACCTCTTTATCACCATTTCTTTTCCACTCTCGCAACAATAACATTAATGCCATAGAAGGTGGAAATTTAGGTTTTTCTCCAAAACCACCCCAAGAAGAATCAAATCTTTCCTTTAAACTTGAAATTGCTTTCGTTATAAATTTTCGGCTTAGTACCCCATCGGAACTTTGTGGCTCCGAATAATCTTGGAGAGACTCAACTATCTTTAAAGCATTGGATTGAAGATTGTCTTTATCTTTCTTGTACATTTCTATAATACGAACTAGTAAACTCTTGAACCCAGGACGACCCCATCTATCCTCCGGGGGAAAGTATGTTCCTCCGTAAAACGGCCTTAGATCTGGAAAAAGGAACATACTCATTGGCCAACCACCTTGGCCTGAAATCATCTGAACAGCATCCATATAAATGCTATCAATATCAGGTCTTTCCTCTCTATCCACTTTAATAGAAATAAAATTTGCATTGAGTATATTTGCAACTTCATTATCTTCGAAGCTTTCATGTTCCATTACATGACACCAGTGACATGCAGAATACCCTATGGAAAGAAAGATTGGTTTGTCTTCATTTTGAGCCTTCGCAATTGCCTCCTCTCCCCATGGGTACCAATCTACTGGATTATTTTTATGTTGCAATAAATAGGGACTGGTCTCTGAAGAGAGTCGATTTGAAAATTTATCGTTTGGCATTTCGTTCCTTAATTTTGAAAAATTGACAATTTATTATGAAACAGTCTAAGTATAAATCCCTTCAATGAGATGCACCGCTAATTCTGAGCCTCTATGAAAAAGATCCAAGTCAAGATTTTCATCTGGACCATGGGAATTTGTATCTGCATTCGCCAAAGGAAACCAAACAGAGGGAATTTTCATTTCTTTTGTGAAAAGGACATCTGGAACACTACCACCAAAATTTGGATAAACTAATGTTTCCTTGCTATAACACAAAAGAGTCTGGACGATTTTCTCTACAAAAGGATTATCTGCTGGTGTCTTACTAGGTTTAAAAATTGCCATTTTCTTAACTTCGATATCGTCAAACCCACTATTGGCCAAAAACTCACATAGATCTTCAAAAATAGAATCTGGATCCTGGTCAACTACCAATCTAAAATCTAATTTAGCTATCGCAATTCCAGGAATAATTGTTTTCATTCCATCCTGTGAATATCCCCCTTGAAATCCACAAATGTTAAAATTTGGTTTTGTAAGTGTTGACTCATAAAATGAGTCAACATTAGAAATTCTATCTACATTTTCCCCTAAAACAATTTCAAGTTCGGATTTAGGATTTGGAATACTATTGAGAATATCAAGATCCGCCTGACCTAAAGGAAGAACTTGATCATAAAAACCTGGAATTAAAACTTTCCCGGATTCTGAGTCTCTAAGAGTCTTAATTGCATCTAGCAATCTCCAAAAGGGGCTAGCAAGCGCACCACCATAAGTACCAGAATGCAGATCTTTATTTACCCCATTGTGTCTTAGTTCAACGTATAAAAGTCCCCGGCAACCAAGAGCTAACGTTGGACATCCGGAAGGATGAATCGAACCATCAGAAGAACAGGCAATATCAGCTTTCAACAATTCCTTATTCTCAGAAACAAATTTACCGAGATTTGGAGAACCCATTTCTTCTTCTCCTTCTATCAAAAATTTAATATTGATAGGTAATTCCTCTCCTATTTGTTTATATGCTCTGACAGCTAAAATTTGAGCAAGATGCTGTCCTTTATTATCCCCAGAACCTCTCGCATATATTTTTCCATTCCTTATCACAGGGTCAAATGGATCATTTGACCAACCCTCTTTAATCTCAGCCGGTTGAACATCATAATGTCCATATATCAATAAAGTTGGTAAATCTTTATCTTTTAAAAGCTCACCATAAACAACAGGAATTCCATCTGTAGATAATATGCTAGTGTCAATCCCAGATTCATTCATAAGTTTTGATAAAAAATTGACAGATTTTTCTAATCCAGGATGATTAGTCGTACTAATTGAAGGAAATTTAAGATAATCCACTAAAATTGAAACCGCACTTTCTTGATTTTCCCTTAAATACTCTATAACTTTTGACATAAATTCCCCAAAAACATTTTTTAAAAGTGAAATTATTCTACTGCAATCTTTCCATAAAGAAAAAAACAAATCACTCTATTCACTAAAATAGCATACATGTTATAAGTATCTGGTAACTTTAATACTACATGGGGAAAAATTTGTTAACGGAAACTGAAATTGCTGGTTTGCGTGAGAAACACTATAACGCAACACTTACAGAAATCATCATTCAACATGAAACCTTAGCTTGTTTTCGCATCAAACCGGATTTCCCTTTCCCTAACTTTGAATCGGGACAATATACTACTCTCGGTCTAGGATTCTGGGAACCAAGACATAAAGATGCAATTCCAGAAAGTAACCTTGAAGAGAAAAAACTTTCTAGACTTGTAAGAAGAGCTTATTCTGTATCGCACCCAATTACTGACTCAACCTCAAATATCTTCGACTCAAAAGAAATAGATTTTCTAGAATTTTATATAGTTATGGTTATTGGCAATGAAAACGAAACTCCTCCTGCTCTTACTCCTCGTTTATTTATGCTGCAAGAAGGTGACCGTCTTCATCTGGGAGAAAAATTTACAGGCGACTATACTATTCATTGCATGGAAGAGATTGTCAAAAATGACAACTCCCTAGTTATTTTCGCCGGTACTGGAACAGGAGAAGGACCACATAATCATATGATTTGGAATTTGCTGCAGCAAGGGTACAAAGGTCAGATTGCATCCATCAATTGTGTAAGATACAAACGAGATCTTGCTTACGAGAACAAATACAGAGATTTAGAAAAGAAACATCCCAACCTCTCATACCATACGTTAACTACTCGTGAATCTGATACACTTCATAATAAAACGTACATACAAGATTATATTTCTTCCGGTAGCTTTGAAAAAAAGATTGGAAGAGAAATGCATCCTGAAGATACCCATATATTTCTTTGCGGCAATCCTTCTATGATTGGCATACCAAAGATCAGAGACGGTGAAAAAATTTGGCCAGAGGGACAGAAAGGTGTAATTCAGATTATGGAAGAACGTGGGTTCACAATGGACTATGCAAAACAAATTGGAAATATTCATTACGAGAAGTATTGGTAAAAAACCCGATTTTCTCTCTACTACATTCTACTCCTTTTTCACATAATTAGATTTTATAGAATATAGAAATTCATTTACTTGCAACCTACATCAGAAATGAATCATACTGGATTTCAACAAAAAATTTAAAATTAAAAAAGGAAATAGCATAAAAAAATTCTATTCTTATTCAGGGTTTGAATTAAAGGAGGTCTACTCAAAGGAAGATCTGCCTATCAGAGATAACTTCAGTCCTGAAAACAATATAAAGACAAACACATGGGAATTCAATCAAAGGACTTCTGCAGGCAATCCGGAAAAAATAAACAAAGAGTTACTTTTCCTAGTTGAACAAGGTCATAAAAGTCTATCACTAGAAGTAGATGAACCAACTCTATTAGGAATTGATAGCGACGATTTAAATTCTCATGAACAGGTGGGAAAAAAAGGAGTTTCAATTGATACCATTGATGATATGGAGATGGTTTTAAAGGACATCCCGATTGAAAACTTATCCATTTCGTTTGAGACCGATTTTAGTGCTTCAATTCTATATGCGATGTTTCTTGCAATAGCAGAAAAAAGAAAAATCCCTATCCGAAAACTCAAAGGAGCAATTCGCAATGATTTTCTAGGTGGACTTATGTCCAAAAGCGAAATCGTGTTCCCCCTTGAAAATTCATTAAAACTTTTAATAGATACAGTAGAGTTTGTTGCAAAGAACACTCCTGATTTTCATGCCATAAAAATTCAAGGAACTCGAGAATTTTATCCTTACATAACTGCCCCACAAGAAATTGCTTTCAGTCTGTCTAAAGCAGTTACCTATATAAAAAATTGTATTGCTAGTGGCTTAAAAATAGATGACTTTTCTGATCAAATGAGTTTCGAATTCAATACTAGATCAGATTTTTTTGAAGAAATTGCAAAATATAGAGCTGCAAGAAAAATTTGGAATGAGACGATTAAAAATAATTTCTATACACAAGAAGAAACCAGCAAATCTATTTATTTCAATGCTAAATGTGACGCCATTAATTCTATTTCTACTCAACCAGAAGATAATTTGGTACGTATTTCATATCAAGTTATGGCATCCGCTTTAGGTGGTGCAAATACAATCACTTGTGGCCCATATGATCACAACTCCATTGATTTCAACAAAGAAAGTTTACTTTTGGCACTACGAACACAACAAATTTTAATGGAAGAAACTAATCTGTTGTGTTCAGAAGACTTATTATCTGGTTCTTTCTTTCTTGAAGACTTAACGAATAGAATAACAAACGAAATCACAGAAACTTTAACGTTGATTGATTCACTTGGAGGTATAACTCCTTGCATTGAAAAAGGGAATTTACGATCATGGATTAAATCTGAAGAAAAAATAATCTCAGGGATAAATAAAAATATAGAAGAATCAGAAGAAAAACATGCTTTTTCCACTACTTCAAATCAAACGGAAATAGAAAAAAAACAAATCCAAAAACTTATAAAGGTTAAAAAAACAAGAAACTCTTTAAAAGTAGCAGAAGCACTTAAAAAAATAGAAAATTCAGCAAAAACGAATAAAAATGTTATTCCTCAAATTATGAATGCAATCAAATTGCATGCCACAATCGGAGAAATTGTCACTACACTTAAAAATAATTTGGAAAAATAAACAAAACAAGGTTAATTTTAAAGAACTACTCTTGCTCGGAAACTTGAAAAAAGAAATAATAGTCAAAATGTAATTATTTAAACGACTACCTTGAACTTCACTGAAAGGATATATTCTATAATGTGGACAGATAATTCTAACGGAAGCAATCAACCTACTGATTACAAATATAGAACAGCAACAGTAAATTTGTCTGACAAAACAATTCAAATCGAAGAAAAGAATTGTGATTCTATAGACGAATTTCTAGGTGGCATAGGAAGGCTTTTTAAAGTTCTTGCAAATTATGATGTATCAAATGCATTCGATCCTTCTGCTCCTTTAGTGATGGAACTTGGTTGTTTCTCAGGCACTAACGTCATGACTGGACTCAGAACTTTTTTTGGTGGATACAGTCCCTTAAAAAGTACTAGAAAAGGAGCCCCTTCAGCAATGTGGTCTGCAGGGTCTGGCAAATTCGGAACAAAAGTTGCTGGTGCAGGAATAGACGAAATTATTTTTCTTGGGAAAAGTGATGTCCCTGTAACACTTCTTATACAAAGTGAAGTAACTAACGGTCCTCCAAATTTGTCATTAGTAAGTGCTGAAAAGATACATGGAAAAGACAGCCACGAAAAAATAATGGCCCTCGCCGACGAATATGAAGATGCACATTTTGCCGTAATAGCTCCTTCAGGAGAAAATTATGAATCTAACCGTATGGCATCCATCGTTTTAAGTTCGGAAAATCAGCTTAAAAGCCGAGAATGCAAACCAAGGTTCTGTGGACGTGGTGGTTTCGGTGGAGTCATGGGTTCTAAAAATTTACTTGCTATAGTTGCACAGTCTCCTGATGACAAATCTCCAGTAACAGAAATTGTAAAAGAAGCAAACAAAGTAATTTCAAGAGGAGCTGGCTCAAAAAATTACAGAGATTACTACAAAGCAGATGGAGGAGGAGGAACATGGAGAAATATTGCAGGACTCCATCCTTTGGGATGTCTTCCAGAAAATAATTTTTGGGCACCTGGAAATGATGATGCACTTCCACTGTACAGAAGTGCTTTTGAAGAACCATATGTTATTAAAGACGAATCATGTTTTAAATGTGGAATATCATGTCACAAGAATATATATGACAGACCCGAAGGAGAAGAACGCGAAGGTAGAAAAGCAGATAAAGGAAAATTCAGAGTTAAATTTGATTATGAACCTTTAGACCTGATTACTGCGAATTGCGGGGTCTATGATCAAGAAGAATCTTTAGATTTGGTAGAATTGGTTGACCGAATGGGATATGACTCAATAAGCCTTGGGGCCACTATTAGTTATGCAATGGAATGGAACAAGAAAAATCCGGATAATCAAGTTCTTGAAGGAATTCAATTTGGTGATGCAAAAAAAATGATGTCTTTAATCAGAAAATGTGCTTCAGGTGAATGTGAAGAACTAGGCCAGGGCTCTCTTCGTCTTGCTCTTCAATGTGGGGATCTTTCTTTTGCTATGCAAGGCAAAGGACTCGAGTATCCAGCTTATTTGCCAGAAACTAACCCTGGATATCCTTGGGCATTAGCTGGTGGGCATATGAGTATGAGAACTTTTCTATTACTAATTTTAGATGGTCAAAAAACTGATATAGATTATTGGGAAAATGCAGTCATGGGAGGAATCTATTATACAAGAGACGATCTCATTGGTTTGTGTAAATTTGCAGGGGCACCAAACGAGGACGTAGTTGCTAGTATCAATGACGTTTTTGGAACATCTGTAACAAAGGAAGATATCGATGGAGCAATTCTTAGATCCTATCTTCTAGGCCGCCTCCTAGAGAAAAAAGTAGGATATACCGATGAAGAATATGATGTTCCTTCGCGAGTCTATGAAGGAAACAACGAAAATGTAAAAATGCCTGATTTCTTAACTCGGGAGTTTATGGATGAGTTAAAAACAAGAGTTGAAAAGAACTGGGACAAATTGACCGAAGAACAAGGCATTACTCTTCCGGCCTAAGTCCTATCTTCCAAATATATAAACTCTTACAGGACAGCAGCAAGTATAATTGCAATTGCAATGAAGATAGCTCCTACTGAAATTCCTACTCCTAGGTTTTGGTCTTTTGAAAGGGCGTCAGATACTGAAAACGGCGTTATCCATTCGAAGATTTTATACCCTATCATCAGCAAAATAATTGAAATTAGTCCATAAACTACTGACAACATTATCCCCGTTCCAAAACCAACGCTTGCTGCATCTGCAGCTTGAGCAAAAGAAACATGAGTAAAACCAAAAATAATCGAAAAAACAAAACTATTACAAATCCGCTTAACTAAAGACATCATCTTCTCCTCTATTAAGTTCAAAGACTTTCATTATCATAGAAAAACTAGAAAAAGCATACATCCAGACTTTGCAAAACCTATAAATAAAAATAAATTATTTCAACTCTTTGCCACCCCACTTCCTACCAGGGGTATGCATCATTTTACTTTCAACTTGACCACCGTCAATTGGCAAATTGATTCCTGTTATAAATTCTGAACGATCGGATAAAAGGAAAATACATCCCTCCGCAATTTCTTCAGCTCTAGCAACTCGTCCCATAGGAACAACTGAAGCTCTCCCAGCTGCAATTTCAGGGTCATCAAACATAGATTGAGTCATAGGAGTTATAACTTGACCTGGAGAAATAGTATTTGCCCTTATTCCACGATCTGCCCATTCAACTCCAAAAAGTTTTCCAAGCATTATCGTTCCAGCCTTACAGACACTATATGCTCCTGCAAAGGGATACGTTTGCATTCCTCCTATAGAGGAAACAAAAACAATCGAACCTTTACCTTCAGAAATCATTTTTGTTCCTACGGACTGTGCGCAAAGAAAATAACCTTTCAATCCAATATTCATAACCATATCCCAGTCTTCCTCGGGTAACTCTTCTAACTTGCCTGGAACAAGTTTTATTGCACAACACACGAGTCCATCAATCTTAGAAAAATTCTTCATTAATTCTTTAGTCATCATTAAAACTTCTTCTTTTAGTGATGTGTCAACATAGACTGCAAAAGCTTTGCCTCCCTCTTTTTTTATCAAAGCTTCCGTTTCTTTTGCAGATTCGATATCTATATCTGCAATTGCTACATGAGCACCTTCTCGAGACGCTAACAAACAAGTGGCTCTTCCTATTCCACTTCCTCCACCAGTAACAACAATATTTTTTCCCTTTAAAATTTTCTTTCCCCTAGAAAAAGATAACCTGATAAATCAATCAGAAAAAAATCTTCTCAAGAAAAACACTTAAAGATTACATAAAATTAGGAACCTACTATTTGCCAGGACGACTAAAAGAATATGGTTGAGAGGTTTCAACATCTTTTTGAACCCTTTTATCTCGAAACCTCCTTTTAAATTTAAAGGCCAAACGCGCAAAACTTCCAAAAAATCCATATGTTTTAAGGTATCGAACTGGTTCTCCAAGAAATTTCAAACGTCTTCTAAGCTTTAAAGTAACGGGAAAAGTTTCGTACATCCACCACAAAAAATCCGACCATTTCCCTACCCTTCCGCAAAGAATCTCAAGTATAGTTTGATACTTAAGAATATCTTCTCTACTCATTGAGGGCATATCTAAAACTGAATTTGCATAATAATTCTCTGGCATTTCATTGTCAGCTTCCATAAATCCTTCTTCAATACATACATCTCTTAATTTTGTTCCTACCAAAGGATAAAAAACACTGAACTGAGCAGTATCTGGTTTTACTCTTTTCATAAGTTCTCTAGTTGTTATCATTCGATCTCTATCATCAAATGGCAAACCTACCATATTGAATGCATGAGTTTTCACACCGTGTTTCCGAGCCATTGCAAAAGCATCTATTATCACTTTTTCTGACATTTTTCGATTCAATACTCTTCTCCGAAACTCTTCATCCCCACTTTCTACACCTATAGACATACTATAAGCACCTGCTTTGGCTACAGCTTTAATTTTTTCTTCTTTTACCATTTCTGGTCTTTCCATAAATAAAAATGGTTTTTTTACATCTTTTGAAAAGATATCTGCCATCTCTTCTAATCTTGCCAACTGAGTCAAAAAGATTTCGTCCACAAAATAAATCATGTCTAGACCATAGGTCTTTTCAAAGTCTTTGATCTCTTCCATCAAACGATGTGGAGATTTTTCTCTTCGCCAAGTCCCCTTATCTTTATACATTCCCATTACATGTGGACTGCTGCAATATGTACAATGATAAGGACACCCTCTACTACCTTCAAATTGTCCAATTATGCTAGTTCCAGGTTTGACATCAATCAGAAAGTTTCTTGTGTAATGTTCCAAGGAATAAATTCCCCAATCTGGAATAGGATATTCATCAAGGTTTCCTATTAAATCACGCATATCATTTTTCACTTCAATCCCAAGTAGATTCCTTGACCACACATTAGGGATAGAAGTTGTATCTCCACCTTTTTCAATTGCATTCACAAGTTCTACGAGAGCGTCTTCTCCCTCGCCCTTAACTACATAATCACAATGTGCAAGACAATCTTCAGCATCGACGGTAGGATGATGCCCACCAACAATTTTAGGAATGCTTGAGATACAATCAAGTTTAAGTAAATCTCTTGTAAGAGCCCATTCATTACTTAGAACACTAAAACCAATAGCATCAGGACTAAATGCTTCGACCGAAGCAGAAAAATTTTTTTTAATCTCTTCCCCTTTCATCATAGTCGAATCGAAAAGAGAAGTTTCATGTCCATGTTCTTTTAGAACTGCAGATAAAACAGATATCCCTAGGCGCGGGGCCCAAACCTTTTGCACATTAGGGTAAACAAAAAGAAATCTCAAAAAAACCTCAAAAAAGAGGACGAAACAACACGTAACATTATCTGTATACTTAACCTTTGCAACTTACACAAGTATAATCAAATAACTAAAACAAATCAAAAATGGTTTTAATTTGCTAATTTGTTCTTTTTTAATGAAAATGTAGTCAAATATTAACAAAGAGAAGAAGTAGTTTTTGTGAAAAAAGCACATGAATTGTCTAAGTTATTTGATCCACGTTCCGTAGCGATTGTTGGGATTTCAACTGACAAAACAAAGCATGGACAAAGGGTTCTTTCGTTTCTAAAAAAATTTGGATTTCAAGGAGATATATGGGGAATTAACCCAAAAAAGCCTAAAATTCCTGGCATAAAAATTTTTTCCAACCTTCTTAAACTACCAGCCCCACCAGATACGATCATAGTTGCTACCCCCCCTGAAACTGCGCCTGAAATTATAAAAGATGCTGTTAAGATAAAAGCAGGTTCTGCCATACTTTTTAGTGGCGGTTTTTCAGAAAATAGTACCTTTGGAAGAAAACTTGAACAACAAATACAAAAAATTGCATTAGATGGAAAAATAAGAATTTTAGGACCTAATTCCGCAGGTATAATTAATCCTTCATCACGCACAGTATTAAGTTTCCTAACATGCTTAGAAAGACCCAAAAAAGAAATACGAACTGGTCCAATTGGTTTAATTACACAGAGTGGAGGAACTGGTAGTTTTTTTCATAATTCGGTTGCAGAAAGAGGAGATGGCATCGCGATTTCAATTTCTACAGGAAATGAATGCGATGTTACAATGGAAGAGTCACTTGGATATCTTGTAGCCCACCCAAAAGTAAAAGTTATTGCACTAGTCTTAGAAACTATTAGAGATGGAGAGAAATTCATAAAACATGCAAAAGAAGCTCTCAAGGCTAATAAACCAATAATTGTATGCAAAATAGGCTCAAGCGAAAGCGGAAAAAGAGTAATGAAATCTCACACAGGTGCAATTTCTGACAAAAAAGAGATATATAAGGGAATTTTTAAATCTCTAGCAATCACTGAAGTTACGTCTCCTCAAGAATTGGTTGAAACCTCTTATTTATTTGCTTACTCTCGAATCCCAATGGGCAATTCCATAGGAATTGTTACTCACTCTGGTGGAACTGCTGTTTTATTAGCAGACTATGCTGAAAAGAATGGATTATCACTTCCAAAATTCAGCAAAAAAATAAAAAATGAACTTTCAAAGTTCCTACAATATGGCGGTACTGAAAATCCTTTAGATTTGGGTGGAATTGTAACGCATCCTGAACGTTATACAGATGTTATTTCTTCCTTGTTGAAAGATAAAAATTTCGATATCGTCCTTGCTGTTTCTTCACCTCATCCTCCTGGACATACAGCCAAGAGAGTTAAAAAAATCAAAGAATTAACAGAAAACAGCAAAATTCCTTTATGGAATTTGTGGATAGCTGGAGATCAAGCGAGACATGGAGAAAAGTTTTTAAGAAAGAACAAAATACCTATCTCAAAAAATATAGACACGGTATTACAAAACGTTTCTAGTCTCATTCACTTCAATAAATCCAAGGATTTATTGAAATCCCATAGTAATCAGAACGCAAAAAAAATGAATCTAGGTTTCAACAAATTCACAGGAAAAAAATCTCATGGATATCTTTCTGAATTTGACAGTAAAAGGTTAATACAAAAACTTGGAATTGAAATCATTAAAAACAGAAAAGGAAGTACAATCTCTGAAATCATTTCTATTGCTTCCAAGATCAAATATCCTGTCACTCTCAAAGCAAACTCTTCTCTTTTACAGCATAAAACTGAACTGAAAGCTATCTGTTTAGATATTAGAAATGAAAAAGAACTGAAAAATGCATTTAATGTCCTATCAAAGAGATTAAAAACAAAATTAAATATAGATGGTTTCATAGTAGAAAAATATATGCCCGGCCCTGAAGTGATAATAGGTGCAAATAAACACAACACTTTTGGCAGTCTTATTTTTTTGGGAAGTGGAGGAATATTAGTAGAACTTACTAAAGATATACAAATGAGATTGGCTCCAATTAACTACAACACTGCAAAAGAAATGATTAGAGAATTAAAAGGGAAAAAACTTCTAGACGGATACAGGAAAAGAGAGAAAACAGACATCCAAAATCTTGCAAAAATATTATGTAAAATTTCAGAAATAATCCATCTATACAAGGACAATATAGAAGAGATTGAAATTAATCCTCTTATTTTTTCTCAAGGAAGATGGCGAGTTGCAGATTGTTTAATCAAACTTTGCTAGAAAAATCATAACAATAAATTATCATCCATACGCGAACGTGTTAAAACCTCATGTCCTTCTTCAGTTATAAGAACAGTTTCCTCTATACGCACTCCACCTCCGCCAGGAACATCCGGCACCCATATAAGAGGTTCTATAGCAAAAACCATTCCTGGCTCTAAATCAACTTCTTCTGAATCAGGATCTGGCTCGCCAATATAAGGAGGTTCATTAGGAGAAGTTCCTAACGCATGTCCTATACTCAAACTAAACCAATTCTTTTTAAGACCGTACTTATCTCCTGTTTTCCAAATTTCATCTGCAACTTGCTTATTTGTAAAGCCTGGACGGGTTCTTTCAAGCCCTTTTTCCAAAGATTCATAAACTGCTGTATAAATCTCTTGTTGCCTTTTTGATGGTTTCCCACAAATCATTGTTCTGGCTACATCGCCAAAATATCCATTCCACTTAGCACCAATATCGATAAATACAATATCACCACTTCTAATGATTTTATCTGTCGCAAAACGAGTAGGAGGAGACATATGCTCGCCTGAGGCAACAAAAGGTGACACTAAATGTGCCATTTCTGAAGAAAAACTATGTAAAACTTGCATGGCATCAGCAGCTACATCACATTCTCTTTTGCCTGGATGTACACTATCCATTGCAGCTTCATTTACAGCATCTGCTATAGCACATGCCTCACGAATCATATAAACCTCTTCATCCAGCTTAATCCTTCTTACCTGATGCATCAGGCTATCTCCATCAACCATTTCAACATCAGTTAGAAATCTCTGATATGCACTAAATTGTAGAAACGTCATCAAATCTACAGCAATCTTTCCTCCAACAACTCCCAAATCTTTGAGAAGAGGCATCAAAGTGTCTCTTGCCATTTTATCTACTAATGGCTGCTCTTCTAACTTAGGTAGATGATGAAAAGCCTCTATCCATGGCATATCCCTTTTGATTCTAGGAATTTCTCCACCATTAGTGAACAGATGAGGTTTACCCTCCTGTAGTATTAAAACAGCTGCTCCAACACTCTCTCTATGGGCTAAAAAGGAAGCTCTTAGACTACTTAAGTAACGAACATTCTCAACTTTCGTACAAAATAAAGCATCTATACCTCGTTTCTTCATTTCAAGTTGAGCCTTTTCTACCCTTTTGCTTCTAAGGTCATCAATATTGATTCTATGCTCATAATCTACAATAAACTGGCCGCGTGCAAAATTGACCATTCGGGAATCCCCTTCATAGGTATAGATAATTCAATCTCTAATTAAAAAGTCTTACGGTATCTTAACTTTCATCTGGTTCTTCTACCAATTCTATTAAAACGTTATCTGGTGCTTTTATAAAAGCGGTCGTAGAACCTAAAACACCATCGCCTGGTCTCTTCGTAAACTCTACACCTGCTTCATCTAAAGATTTGGTAATTTCTTCCATATTATCGACTTCAATACCAAAATGATGTAGACCAATATCAACAGGGGTATCTTGTCCTGTTTCATTTTCTCTCAATCCGCGTATACGAATTTCTACCTCTCCAACTAGAACACTAATATAAGGTGCGCCTTTATACTCTATTTGCGGGGTAAACAATTTCCCGTCAAAGTGTTGTATATAAAAATTTGCTGCAACTTGAGGATCTCTTGCAACATGATGCACATGATGAGTTCTTATTGCCATTTGTAACCTCCGGAATTAAATAACATTTTTATAGACCGTCCCCAGCAGAAACATCCGCTCCTTTAACAACAGGATTATGACTAGGATCGCTTTCTCCCCAATGTCCAAGAAGACTATACATAGCTCTTACTTTTTTCATATTATTTCCACCGT
Source organism: Nitrospinaceae bacterium UBA3496 (assembly GCA_002377645.1). Lineage (GTDB taxonomy): Bacteria > UBA8248 > UBA8248 > UBA8248 > UBA8248 > UBA3496. Next base: position 13,960 of record DFQF01000043.1, read on the forward strand.
CACTGGAGAAAAGCATATTGTGACAATCTCTAAACCATTTTTCTATAAAATTTTCCCTCTGAACTCCTCTACCGGCATGAATCTCCATTGCCATTCTAGTAACATCACAGGATATTTCGTGAGCAAATGCGCTTGCAGAAAGTGTCATAGGAGGATCCGGCGGGAATTCATGCCTCATATCCTGTCTCCATGCTGCATAATACACGAAATTTCTAGCAGCTTGTAATTTTGTATACATATCTACAAGTTTCACTCCTATTGTTTGATGTTCTGCAATAGGTCTTCCACTTTGAACTCTTTCTTTTGCAAATTCTACGGACGCCTCATAAGCAGCACGAGCTGTTCCGATTTGACCTGCGGCATTGATTAAAGCATCTCCTCTTAAATGTTTTCTTATATAGGAAACACCGCAGTTCTCTGGTCCCATCAAGAATTTCGAAGGAACTCTTGCATTTTCAAAAATTATCTCTGCATTTTGATTTAAACGATATCCCAATTTATTGTGTACTTTCCCCATACTAATACCAGGCAAATCCATTGGAATCATTAGCAATGAAGCACCCTCTTCAACTCCAACATTCGGATTCGTCCTTACAAAGGTAAACATAAGTTTTGCATAGCCAACATTCGAGATGAAATGTTTTTTCCCATTTACGACATAGTCGTCTCCATCTTTAATGGCTGTCACCCTATATCCACCATCCACACCATTATACGGAAGTTGATTTTCTGAACCTGACTCAGGCTCTGTTGTCGCAGTACCTATCATAAATGTTGGATCATTCACATATTGTGGGAGCCATTCCTCTGCCATTTCTTTTGTACTGAGGACATCACTTGTAAGCAAATGTGTTATCTTTGTAGAAGAAAGCATCCAACCTGTAGCACCTCTATCGCCCCAAGAAATTTCTTCTCCGACAATACAGTGAGTCAACAAATCATCAACTCCTCCTCCTCCATACTCTTTTGGAATACTCATGCATCTGAGTCCAACCTTATCTAATTTATCAAGCAAATGTGGCATATAAGCACATTTAGCGGGGTCTTCTTGGTGGTCTAACTCTAGACTAATAGGTCGTATTTCATCACGAGCAAAATCGTGAGCTAATTTTTTCCATCTTTCTTGTTCCTCGGTTAAAGTGTAATCAAACATATTCTCTCCTATGTTTTTTAGAAAAAAATTTCAGGCCAGCATCTCCTGGATTTCGACTGATTCTCCTCTCTCAGAAGACTCAATAGCTGCCCAAACTACAGCCACATTATGTAACCCATCATTTCCCGAAACTTCAGGCTCTCTTTTTTGAAGTACAGAATCTGCAAAATCCTTTAATTCGACAGCGAGAAGTTCTTTTCCACTAATATCTTTTTCAAAAACTCTTTCAAGAGAGTCACTTCCTTCTTTCAGAGTAGTAACCCCATCCCATCTATCTAAATAAAAATTCGCTTTATCACCATATGCATTTAATAAATAAGTAAATCTACCTTTTGGACTTCGTGGACTTATAAAGCTTGTTCCTATTGTCCCTAAAACTCCAGACTCAAATTCCATCCACATTGTACAAACATCAGGAATTTCAGATTTTGTAACAATTTTATTGAAAGCTGCAGATACTTTTTTCACAGGACCAAAAAGATAATAGAGACTATCAACTACGTGTATTGCAACTTGCATCAATGGTCCACCGGGAGAACCTTCATTAAACCACTGCCAATTATCCGGTGTATAAAATAATCCTCTATCATTAGAATAATTTGCTTCTGCCATTGCAATATTTCCTAATTCTCCTTCATCAACCATCTTCTTTAAAAAACGGTGACTGTTTAAACGTCGATACGTATGACCAACGGCAAGAGTAATGCCAGCCTTATTACATTCTGAAATCATTACCTTTGAATCTGAAATTGTAGAAGCAATAGGTTTTTCGGTAAAAACGTGTTTGCCATTTTCCGCAGCAGCGACAGCAATTTCAGTATGCCTATTATTTGGTGCAGCAATTATAATGCCATCCATTTCCTTGTTCTCTATGAATGACTCAAAGGTCTCAGACTGTTCACAATTGAAGGTTTCCGAAAATTCCTTTCTTTTCGACTCTGTCCTAGTATAACAATTAACTATCTCAATCTCTGGAACTAATTCAGTAGCATGCGCAAGGGTAAAACCGAATCTTCCAAGACCAATCACACCTAATCTAATTTTCGAATCAGTCATTATCTCTTCCTTAACTATTAGAATTAAAGGAAACTCACTTTCCTAACTAGATAAACTAAGATACATTTCTAGCTGAATTTCCAGTAAGAATTTTAACAAGTTATATTTACATTACCTAATAAAATTTGTAAATGGAAGCATACTATTAAAAAGGATGAAAATGAACACTGCGAAAAAAGAAAAACCGCTTATTCACCCCCATATTCCCTATTACTTTCAACTTTCTAATCAAATCCGTTCTCAGATTGAAAGTGGTGACCTTAAGGACGGGGAAAAATTGCCTAAGGAAGTAGATCTGGCTAAAATGTACAGTATTAGTAGAGTTCCAGTTCGACAGGCATTGGGACTATTAGAAAAAGATGGTCTGATAATTAGGAAGAGAGGTAAAGGAACGTTTGTAAGAATCCAAGATGAGGATTCTACAGCTGTAAGACTATCGGGTATACTCGCTAAAATAAAAAGTAAAAATACCACGCGCAAAATAATTAGCATGAATACAAGAGTCGTCAATAAGAAGATCTCTGACTATTTTGACGATACTAATAATGTCTCTATATCTGTTTTCAAAAGAGCCCTTTTGCAAAATGAGAAACCTTATTGTTTTACATCTCATTATATCCCCTCAAAAATCGGAAAACAGATAACCAGAAAACAGATGAAAGAAAAAACAATGCTAGAGATTCTAGATAAAGATTTAGGTTTTAATGTAGGAAGTGTCAAACAAGAATTTGAAGCCAGAAACGCATCGAATGAGGTTGCTAAAATTCTTTCACTAAGTGTTATGGCCCCTGTCCTCTTTGTCAAAACTTTTGTGACTGACAAACTTGGAAACCCTATCGAATACTCAGAAATTTTCTACCCTGGAGACACTCACAGATACAGTATAGAATTAGATTATATTTAAATTCGAATAAACAAAAAAATAAAGGCTCCCGATACTAAGTGTTTGTATCGGGAGCCTTTTGTTTTCTAAAGAGTCTTTAACTAACGAGACATCTCATTAACTAGTACAACAGAATTAGGTCTTGATTTCCATTTAACAGACTTTTTCTTGGCATGAATCTGATCATTTTGCCATAAGAAAATCAAAGGAGCTTTATCTTCCCTAAGGATACGATTGATCCTTTGGTATTTTTTCTCCCTTGTTTTGTAATCAATTGTGGAACGAGCATCTTTAGCAAGCTTATCGATAAACTTGTCTCGGAATCCTGTCCAAGAAGCCCAACTTACTACTTGACCAGCATACATACCTTCCGAATGAAGATGCATATCCATTCTACATCCTAACCACCAGAAAGGTTTGTTTCCTTTGTTCCAGCGCGCTTTAGATTTCTTAACAATTGTTCCCCATCTAGGTGTTTTCACATTCGCTGTAACACCAACTTTTTTAAGCATCCCGGAAATAGCTTCAGTAGCTTCTTTTCCACCTAAATATCTTCCTAGGGGAACATATAGATCAACTTCAAATCCATTAGGAAATCCTGCCTCTGCTAGCAAATTTTTAGCAAGTTCAGGATCGTAAGGATAAGGCTTCAAATTAGGATTATAACCAAAACTTGTTGGACCTACGTTTGTTGCAACTACTTTTGCATGTCCTTTAAGAATTGTACTTACAATAAGATCCTTATTAACCGCATAATTCATAGCTTTTCTAACTTTAGCTGAAGCCCACGGAGAATCTTTTTTAATAATCATAACAACAAAACAAGTTCTTACAGATGGTGCAGAGACCAGATCTAAATTTGGATTCGATTTTATTTTCCCAACCCATTGAGGTGGTACTTGGTTAATTAGATCCAATTCTCCTGAGAGAAGAGCAGAAACACGAGTAGTTGGCTCAGGAATAATTTTTACAATTGCTTTCTTAAATTTAGGAGCAAACAACTTTCTTTTGTCCCAGTAATTCGGATTAGCAACGTAAACAAGTTCTTCGCCTTTTTTCCAACTCTTCAACACATATGGTCCACTGCCAATAGGCTTTCTTGCAAGTTTCTTATGTGGAGTTGAAGAATAATATTTAGGAGGAACTATAGCCCCATAACTTGTTAATGGAGAAATCAGGAACTGATCAGGATACTTAGAGTGAACATGTACAGTATATTTATCTACAACATCGACATGGCTTAAAGACCTAAAGTAACCAATTTGTCTACTTTGTTTTTTAAATCCATATTTTTTCCATTTAACAATTCTTTCTAAGCTATATTTTACTGCGTGAGCATCTAAATCTTCACCATTACTAAATTTAATACCTTTTCTCAATTTAAATTCGACGGTTGTCTTACTAAGGTTCTTCCAAGATTTTGCTAACTTAGGAATAATTTTACCGCTTCTATCACGGAAAACCAAATTATCAAAAACTAATGGATAATGAAGGTTCATTGGGAATCCAGTGATTCTATGCGGATCAAAAGTGGATGGTTGAGAAGTAAAACCAACCTTAATTGTTCCCTTGGGTGCAGCAACCAAATCCGCTGTATTTAGCAGACATATGGAGAACACCAAAACTAAAAAAACACTCAACTTCTTCATTTGTGAAAATCCTCCGTAGATTAGAAGAAACAATACTGCTTCAATAAAAAAAGTTCTTAAAATTTTTGTTATGAGGGGATGATAATACTTTTTGAACAAACATACAATAGGTAGTAAATTTATTACTTAAAAACTAGGACCGTGCACGAAGTCTCGGATCCAACACATTTCTTAACCAATCGCCTACCATATTAGAACCTAAAACAGTAATTGTAATTGCAATACCGGGGAAAGTAACTATCCACCAAGCTAAGTATATGTGATTACGACCTTCACTTAAAATTCCACCCCAAGTAGGTCTTGGAGGAGGAACACCGAGACCTAAGAAACTAAGACCTGCCTCTATGACGATCATTCTTCCAAGATAAAGAGACCCAATAATAATAACAGGACTCAAAGTATTAGGAAGTAAATGTAATAACAAAATCCGCCAATTACTAGCACCTATACTATGAGCGGCAGTAATAAATTCAGACTCTTTCAGGCTTAAAACTTTACCTCTCACTACACGTGCGTAGGCAGTCCACATACGAACTGAGATTACTACTATAATAAGTGTGAGACTCGGACCTACAACATTAATAGTGGCAAGAGCAAGAAGAATAAAAGGGAAAGAAAGAATGAAATCAACCAATCTCATCAAAAGATAGTCAATAGTTCCACCATAAAATCCTGAGATCAAACCAAGTATAAGCCCTACAGAACCAGAAATCAAAACCGAAAAAACACCCACTATAATTGAAACTTGAGAACCATAGATTACTCGACTCAAAAGATCTCTACCAAGATGATCAGTGCCAAACCAGAATACTTTTCCTCCTGATTCAAATCCTGGAGGCTTCATATTTAACAATAAAGATTGTTCTGTAGGATCCATAGGAGATAGAAACTTTGCAAAAATTGCAGTAAAAACTACTAAAAGAAGTATCACAAGACCAACCAAGGCAGATTTTTGCGCCCAAAGAGATGCAAAAAACTTCTTTATCCAATGGACTTCTACTCCAAACTGATCATATTCAGTTTCAATTTGGGGAACATTTATTTTTTTTTCTTCAGATACCATTCTAAATTTTCCTAAAATCAAGTCGAGGATCTAAAAAGGTATAAAGAATATCTACAAAAGTATTAATTAGGATAAAAACCGAAGCCAAAACAAAAACTGCAACCTGAACAACGGGAAAATCACTTGTATTGATGGCATCAATCGTCAATTTGCCTACTCCTGGCCAAGCAAAAACGGTCTCAACTATTACTGTTCCTCCCAACATAATACCAAGATCAATACCTAGAATTGTAACAATAGGAATCGCAGAATTTTTCAATGCATGGCGAACTAATACTATTTTTTCATTTAAACCCTTCGAACGTGCAGTAAGAATATAATCCTGCCTTAAAACTTCCAGCATCTCTGAACGCATCAATCTAGCTAAACGAGCCATCTGATAAGAAGAGGCTACAAAAGCAGGCATAACAAAATGCCAAGGGGTACCTCTACCATAAGAGGGCAAGATTTTTAACGTCACCGAAAAAAACAAAATCATCATCAATCCTAACCAAAAATTAGGTAGGGCTTGACCAAAGACGGCTCCGATCATACATGCTCGGTCGGTTAATTGGTTTTCTTTAAGGGCGGCAAAGCACCCAAGGGGTATTCCTATTAGAACAGACATGGAGAATGCTACAGCAGTAAGTTGGATGGTTGCTGGGAGTCTCTCCATGACGATACCAAAAGCAGGTTCTTCATGTTCATATGATTCTCCCCAATCTCCTTTTATTACTCCGCTAAAAAAACGATAATATTGAACATATAGAGGTTTATCGAATCCCATTTGGATAGTAATTTTCTTTATATCTTCTTCAGTAGCATCTTCTGGAGCCATAACCATCACAGGATCACCTGTGATATGAAGCAACAGAAACAAAAACACTAATACACACTTAATTAAAACAACAGCTTGCAAAAGTCTTCTTACAACAAATGCACCCAAACCATGACTCCTATAGTCTAAATACTACGAATCATGCATAATTAAAAAAACAATAGGTAGTATTAATATTACTTTTAAAAAATTGCAAAAAAAAGACGACAACTCTCATAGATTGTTTTTTTATTAAATTTACATGATCCACGATAAAAGTAAAAATCAAAAACACAAATTTTCTGTTTATGTAATTTCTTAAGAGAGAGTTCTTAAAATGAGCAAAAAAGGAATTTCTCAATTGTTCGATGTCTCCAATAAGGTGATTTTAATTACTGGAGGAGCTGGCGCAATAGGTTCTTCAATTGCAAAAGGATTTGCAAAACTTGGGGCAAAATTAATTTTTACCGATTTCAATCTACCTGAAGCACAAAATATTGCGCATAAGATGAAAATTCCTGCAACCCAGATCATAGTTGAACATCTAGATGTCAGAGATCAGACCCAAGTACAAAATGTAGTAAAAAAATCTATAAGTCACTTCAATAGAATAGACATTCTTTTTAATAATGCAGGGATAAATCCCAGGATAAAAGCTGTAGATATCAAAAAAGAAATTTGGGAAGAAGTTATAAATATTAACTTGTCAGGAATGTTTTTTATGGCACAAGAAGTTGCAAAACAAACAATGATTCCAAACCTCGATGGAAAAATAATAAATACCTCTTCACTTCAAGGAATGAAAGGTGCAAAGGGAGCTGCAGCATATGCATCAAGTAAAGGCGGAATTATTACACTTACTAAAGTTCTTGCTAATGAATGGGGGAAATTCAATATTAATGTTAACTCTATAGCACCTAGCAATCTTGATACTCCAATGACTGCAAGAGTTTATAGCGAGAAAGGTTCAAAAGAAAAAGCTTCAAAAAAGACTCCTTTGCAAAGATTAGGAATCCCTGACGATTTAATTGGTACTGTTCTTTATTTATCTTCACCTGCATCCAATTATGTTACAGGACAAACGATTATTATAGATGGCGGCAAATCAGTTTCTTAAACTATTTTTAATTTCTTTCTGATTCGAAATATAGCTTAGGAATTCCTTAAATATGACTGACATAATTCTATGAACATCAAAAATAATGAAAACAAATTCACATATTATGGGTGGCTTATTGTAGTTCTTTCTTTCCTTACATTATCAACACATGGCAGTGCAAGAATGTCTTTTTCTTTATTTCAGGTCGCACTCATTGACGAATATGGATGGAGTAGAGGCGCTTTAGGGGGAGCATTTTCTCTCATGATGGTTCTTTATGCTCTTATCGGTCCATTTATCGGTTCTTTTTTTGAAAAATATGGAGCGAGAGCAGTCATTCCATTAGGCTCGATCATAATTGGCATAGGGTTAAGCGGAGGATATTTCATTTCTGCAATATGGCACGTTTACTTTTTAATCGGAATTTTCCTTTCAGTCGGTCAAGCTTGTAGTGGATTTGCAATGCACAGTGCACTCATGCCACTTTGGTTCTCAAAAAAAAGAGGTCTGGCTACTGGAATTGTTTTTTCAGGTCCTGGGATAGGAGCTATCTTTTTAATACCTGCTCTAGAATACATCATGCGTATTTATGGTTGGAGAAACGCAACTCTTTTCTTCGGTTTACTCTTAATTTTAATTATTGGGCCTTCAAATTTCATATTCATGAGAAACAAATCAACAACTTTTGATTCTAGACAAGAAAAAGAACAATCAAAAAAACTTAATTTAAAACAAAAAAAGAAAACTTCATTCTCAGAAATTTTGAAAGTTATTCAAAATGTAAAGAATTCAAAACAGTTCTGGATACTTGGGTTCATGAATTTTTCTATTGGCATTTTCAGCAATACCATCGTTAGTCAACTTCAAATATATATGATCGATGTAAAATATAGCATGTCAAATGCTGCAATTATTCTTGGAATGTCAGGCTTTTTTAGAATAACAGGAAGTTTGTTTTCTGGTTGGATCAGTGACTATATAGGAAGAAAGTATACCATGGCGATTGTAAGCGCCATCTCACTTTCTTCTGTAATGCTCTTAATATTAATTCCTTTCCTTCAAGAAAATAGTTATTGGGGGTATTTTTTTGGAATAATTTTTGGAATTGGTGGTGGTGGTCTAACTTCCTGTTATGCCGCCCAATCTGCAGATACTTTTCAAGGAAAACAACTTGGTATTATAATGGGACTCCTACAAATCTTTTATGGAGTTGGAGGGGCAACAGGACCTCTATTAGCAGGATTTAACCATGATATCACAGGAAATTACATGCTTTCTTTCATAGTATTGATAATTATGCTCTCAGGAATGATTTTAGGTTGTTTTTCTTTGTCTAATAAAGACAAAAATAAACTCAAATTTATTTCTTAACCTGTCCTTAAACGCGGGTCAAGAACATCACGTAACCAGTCTCCCACTAAATTTGTCCCTAGAACTGTGATCGTAATTGCAAGACCTGGAAACGTAACAATCCACCACGACACATAAATATACGAACGTCCTTCTGCTAACAATCCTCCCCACGTTGGAGTTGGAGGAGGAACTCCTAAACCTAGAAAACTTAAACCTGCTTCAATAATGATCATTCTTCCCAAATACAAAGATGCAATAATAATTACAGGAGGAATCACATTAGGCATAAGGTGCTTCAAAATAATCCGAAGTGGACTACCGCCAACTGATTTTGCAGAAATAACAAACTCCGTCTCTCTTAATGAAAGAACACTTCCTCTTACTACCCTTGCATAAATAACCCATAAACGGGTTGAAATAGCAAAAATGATTAAGAATAGACTAGAACCAAGAATAGAAATAAATGCTAGAGCCATCAAAATAAAAGGAAAAGACAAAACAAAATCAGCAAGTCTCATTAAAAAATAATCGACCTTCCCTCCAAAGTATCCAGAAATCAGACCTACCATTAGTCCAATACCTCCAGAGAAGAAAACAGAAAAGAATCCAACTATGATTGACACCTGAGAGCCGTAAATTATTCGACTAAACAGATCTCTTCCTAAATGGTCACTTCCCATAAATAATATCTTTCCATCAAAAACTGTTAAAGGAGGCTTCATTGCTCTTTTAAATAACTGCTCATCTGGATCGAACGGGGAGATAATAGGAGCAAAAATCGCGAGTAATAGGACTGAAGATAATATACACACTCCAAACAAAGCAGGTTTCTGTTTCCAAAGAGAGGTCAACAATCTAGAAACCCAAGTAGTTTCTGGTGGAAGTTCATCCTCCCATTGTTTTTTCGAAATTATAAATTTGTTTGCTTCATCTCGAACATTTTTCATTCAAATTTAATCCTTGGATCCAAAAATGTATAAATAATATCGACTATCATATTGATTAAAACAAAAGTAGAAGCAAGCACAAAAACCGCAGCTTGGACTACAGGAAAATCTCTAGTATTAATCGCTTCAACAGTTAATCTACCGACCCCAGGCCATGCAAAAACAGTTTCTATTATGACTGTTCCACCAAGAGTTAAAGCTAAATCTAAACCCAGAACAGTGACAATCGGGATAGCCGAATTTTTCATTGCATGTCTAAACAATACAATTCTTTCCATTAGTCCTTTTGATCTAGCTGTAATTATATAGTTTGCACGAAGTACCTCTAACATTTCTGAACGCATTAACCTGGCTAACCTCGCGGTATGAAATACAGATGCAGCAATTCCTGGCATGATTAGATGGGACCAATTTCCATAACCAAAAGAAGGAAGGATCCGTAAGTTTACGGCAAAAATAAGTATCAAAATCAATCCTAACCAAAACCCAGGAAGAGCTTGACCTAAAACCGCACCAATCATACAAACTCTATCAAGCATTGAATGTTCTTTAAGTGCTGCAAAACAACCTAGTGGAAGGCCAATTAAGATTGATACAATGAATGCTGTACCAGCGAGTTCTATGGTTGCAGGCATATGACTTAATACTAAACCCAGTGCAGGTTCTTCAGTCTCAAAAGAGTCCCCAAAACTACCTTTTAATACCTTGGAAAAAAACATCCCATACTGGACTACGAGTGGCTTATCAAAACCATACTGTTTACGTAAAAGAGCTTCTTCTTCCTTCGTTGCTTCCTCAGGAAGCATTACTGAAATAGGATCCCCGCTAATATGGAGAAGCAGAAAAACAAAGATCAGTACGCACTTGATTAACACAAGCGCCTGAAATGCACGCCTAATAATAAAACTTGTCATTCATGCACCTAAATCTTTTAGGAACTTTAATTTGGCCGAATACTAAATAGTATTCGGCCAAATTTTGAAATTATTTCAAACTTAGCTCTGCTGGAATAACAAATCCATTTGTTCTTGGTGTGTAATTTAATCTTTTGTTCTTAGCGACAACTTGATGTTGCTGATACAAAAATCCCATTATAGCCTTCTCGTGAATCACCCTATTCACTTCTTGATATTTTTTTAAACGTTTCGCATCGTCAACTGTTGCCCTTGCATCATCTATTAGATTGTCCATCCATTTTTCTCTGAATCCTCCCCATGTTGAACGACTATGTATCGTTCCTGCATACATATGTTCAGAATGTAGATTAGAATCCATTCTGCATCCCATTCTAAGGAAAGATTTTACTTTAGGTTTCCAGCGTGCTTTCATTCTTTTTTTAACAACACCCCATTCAGCAACTTTCAACTTTGCCTTGATCCCGACTTTTGAAAGCATATTTACCATAGCTTCCGCAACTGCTTTTCCTTTCAAATACCTTCCTAACGGCATCCATATTTCAGTAGAAATACCCTTCCCATAACCAGCTTCAGAAAGAAGTTTTTTCGCTTTAGCAGGATTATAAGGATAAGGTTTTAATGCTGGATTATAACCATAACTATCCGGCCCCACGTTCGTTGGGATTACTCTTCCATATCCTTCTAAAACCGTGTTGACCAAAGCATCTTTATCTAAAGCATAATTGACTGCTTGTCTAACTTTAACATTTGCCCAAGGAGAGCCCTTTTTGATTA
>DFQF01000014.1 GCA_002377645.1 Nitrospinaceae bacterium UBA3496
AGTCCAAAATATAGCTCAATCAGGCGACAATATAGTTAGTTCTACGGATCTATATGGCGGAACATGGAACCTTTTTGCGAATCAACTTGAACAGATGGGCATTGAGGTTCGTTTTGTTGATCCTGAACACCCAGAAAATTTCAGGAATGCAATCGATGACAAAACAAGAGCTTTTTATGCTGAAACTTTGCCAAATCCAAAATTAAGGGTTTTTCCAATTAAGGAAGTAGCCGATATTGGAAGGGAGTTTGGTATTCCTTTGATTATGGATAATACGGCTGCTCATGGTATATGTAAGCCTTTTGAACATGGTGCTGCGATTATTGCTTCATCCTGTACAAAGTATATAGGAGGTCATGGAAATTCTATAGGAGGTATTGTAATTGATAGTGGTAATTTTGACTGGAAAGCCCATCCAGAAAGGCAACCTTATTTAAATCAACCTGATCCAAGTTACCATGGTGCTGTTTGGACAGAAGCTACTGAACCTCTTGGTCCTGTAGCGTATATTATTAAGGCTAGAGTTACCCTATTGAGAGATTCAGGACAAGCTACAAGTCCTTTCAATGCATTCTTGTTTCTTCAAGGACTTGAAACTTTGCCACTAAGAATAGAGAGACATTGTAGTAATGCACTTGAAGTGGCCAACTTCTTAAAAGAACATGACAAAGTTTCCGGAGTTATTTATCCGGGACTTATGGATGGTGAGTTTAAGAAAAGAGCAGATACCTATCTAAATGGTTCATATGGAGGGTTGGTAGGTTTTGAATTAGAAGGTGGACTTGAAGCTGGTCAAAAGTTTATTAATTCTCTAAACATGTTTTATCATGTTGCGAATATTGGCGATTCAAGAAGCCTTGCAATACATCCTGCAAGTACGACACACTCTCAGTTATCTGAAGATGAGCAAATTGCTACTGGAGTTACTCAGGGGTACGTAAGACTTTCAATAGGAATTGAACATATTGATGATATCAAAGAAGATTTATCTCAGGCATTAGATTCTATCTAAAAAAAGAATTTGTTTTCTTTTTATATATAGCCTCTTTACTAGAGAGTAAGTAAAGAGGCTATTCTTTTATGTAGTTGAGACTTCTGTCATAACTTCATTTGCGAATTTTTCTAGAATTTCCATTTTCTGTTCGTGTGTTGCACCTATACCGTACATGCCCATTAAAATATCTGTCAGACCGAATTCTTCTTGTAATCGTTTAATCTCAAGAATATTATCTTCGATATTTCCAACTACTCCGCCTCCATCGAGAAGATCGCTTACTGAGAATGTATAACTCCAATTTCTCTGAAGGTGCTGCGATTCATCATCTGGGAATTCAACTTTATTCACGTCTGCTCTGTATCGTAAATACTTTGACATGCTTTCTTCAAAATTTTGGATATATTTGTCTTTGTCCAAATCTTCACAAACAATGCATCGGTGTAGAAGTGCGTAATCAATATTAGACGTATCTCCACCAGTTCTTTCAACAGCATCAACGAAAAGAGCCATTTTTTCTCTAAAAACTTCTGGTCCTTTAAAACCAGCGGAAGCCATAACTTTGAATCCGTTTTCTCCTGCCCAAACATAAGTTTCAGGACTAGTTCCAGCAATCCAAATTGGTGGTCGAGGCTTTTGCACAGGATGAGGAAAAATCTCCGTTTCATTGCACTTAAAAAATTCACCATCGTAGGTTAATTTCTCTCCTTCTAACAATCTCCCAACAATCTCGACTCCCTCCTGCAATCTTCTTCTACTCTCCGATGGTTTTGCATTAAAAGATTTAAATTCTTTAGGTTGAGAACCACGTCCTATTCCTAGATCGACTCTTCCATCACTCAAAACGTCAACCATCGCAGCCTGTTCTGCGAGTCGTATAGGATTATGAAAAGACATTATTGAGATGCCTGTACCTAAACGAATATTTTTTGTTTTTTGTGCTACTGCTGCACACCAGAGGAGTGGATCTGGCATTACTCCTGCTTTTGAAAAATGATGTTCAGCAAACCAGACACCATGAAATCCTAGTTCATCAGCAAGTTTACATTGTTCCATCAATTCATCAAAAGCCTGTTTTTCAGACTTTCCATCAGTTGTTTCGTGAACATAAAAAATTGAAAACTTCATTCCACTTCTCCAGTTCTAGAACTATAAAAAAATGTTTGTATATATAAGGCATGGTATTATTTTAAATGATAGACTTCAAGTCTGTCTGCTTTGTTAACTTATAGATCGATATAAAGATGGAGAATGTTTTGGTTTTTGATTTAGCTTTTTATTACGCAATTTTATCAGCGTTTATTTTTTCTATGGCAGATTTTGCGGGTCGTTTTGGTATACACAAGACAAACGCATTTGTAGGAACAACTATGACCAGGGGAGTTGCTTCAGTAATTCTTTTTGTTGCGATTATTTTGACGGGAGTGAAATTTCCTCCCTTAAGTGTTGATTATCTATGGGTAATGATAGCAGGTATTTGTTTGCCTGGACTTTTTTCTCTTCTGCTTTTGACTTCTATTTTAAAAATAGGAGTTTCTAGAGCTGCCCCTATCAAAGGGTCTTCACCTTTATTTGCGTCTTTCCTAGCGATTCTTTTTCTCGGGGAAGAACCTACTTGGTATCATCTACTTGGTGTAGTTTTTGTAGTTTTTGGGGTGATATTAATTTCTCTCTCTCCTACAGAAGGACAGTGGAAAAGGAAAGATATTATTTGGCCTATTTCTGCTGCTTTGATATCAGGAATTGGTTCCGTTACCTGGAGGCATGCAATGAGTTTATTTAAAGAACCTATTGCTGCTACGTTTATAGGCACATTTTCTGCGTTTGTTCTTGTTGTTACTTTTACTTCTATTTTCAAGAGAAAATCTTTAATTCCTGGAATAAAAGCAGCCTGGAAACCATTTTTTTTGATGGGATTCTTTGCTGCAGTAGGTGTTCTTCTCTATGTTTCTGCTTTGCAGAAAGGAAATGTATATAGAATTTCTTCTTTAGTCCAGACTTCTCCTTTGATAACCGTTTTTTTCTCGTTTATTTTTCTTAGGAAAATTGAAAATATTTCATGGCGTGTTCCTATTGGAGCGGTCATTACTTTGACTGGGGTTGCTCTTGTAAATTCAAATTTTCAATAGTTTGTTCATTATCACTTAGAATCATTTTATTCGTCTGCAGTATATTTTTCTCTAAATCTCAAGTTATTTTTCTCATCGTAGTATTTGACTTCTACAGAAGGGTTCCCTGCTTCTTTTGAGATATCAATCAGCAAGTAATTGTAGCTATCACACATAAAAAAATATCCTTTAGATTCGTAATATTTTTTTTTGCTGCAATTTTTCTTTGCTGCAATAGGACCAACAGTAAATTCTCTAATTTTATTTTCTTTTTTTGGGAATGCAATTGCTTTATGAAGATCGGCGCTGAGAATTATAATTCCATTAATTTTATTTTTCTTAATATAGTTTAGAATCTCATTTCTTTCCGTGATGAAGTCAGACCATTTGTCTTTCTTTCTGTGAGTATTGAATGCAACGGAGGAAATTATAAATTTAAAAGGAGCTTTTGATTTAGATAATTTTTTTTTCAACCAATTTTTTTGCTTTGTTCCAAGCATAGTTGCATCTGGAGTGTATCCATTGCGGTCTGTTTTTTTACTTCGAAATTGTCTAGTGTCTAAAATGATAAAATCAGCTAGTTTAGACCAAGAGAAAGAATAGTAAAGTATTGTTTTTTCTTCTGATTTTACAGGCCAATATTCTCGAAAAGCTTGTCTTGCAATTTTGATTTTGGGCCCCCAAGAACTATTGAAATTATTTTCAACTTCATGGTCATCCCAAATAGCATAAACGGGAACATTTCTTAAAAATTTTTGAAGAGATTCATCATCACGATTTTCCTTGTATTTATAACGATAATGCCAAAGAGCGGGATGAAATTCCTTTAAAGGAGAGTCTGCACAGATCGTGTCGCCTAAGTATATAAAAAAATTTGGATTTTTATTTTTCATTTTATTAAATAAATCAAATGGCTGATATTTTGCACATGTGTCTCCACTGACCGTGAATTTAAAGGGCGTATCCTCTTTAGAAGGTGTGCGAAAACGACCGATTAAACTGTAGATAGGAGGTCTTTTTTTTATTACTCCCCTATAAAAATACTCGGTATCTGGAAGAAGATGTTTTAAATGATGAATTGAAGTGAAATCACTTTTTGAAGAGGAAATAATTAATTCAGTGAACTGTGAATGGTTAAAGTCCCTGTTTTTAGAATATTCTATTTGGAGGTTCTCTTTAAATTCGGTTCGAAGCCATACTTTAGCTGAAGTCGTTGTTATTTGAGAAGAGACAGGCCCAAAAGAAAATACCGATTTAGAATCCATCCCCGCTGTTGTATGACAACCTATTATCAATGCAGATAATAGGAAATGCATAAAAATTTTCCCCCTAGATATTTTCATTTATCTTTACCATTATTTTTCTTTAAAAAAATAAGAATATCTTTCCAATAATCGTTAATACCAAAAAACATAGTATGTCCGTCACTTCCATATGAGGGATAGATAATTAATTTCACATCTTTATCATTTTCATGCAAAGCTTTAGCTATGTTTTTTATTTCTTCCACAAGATTGGTTCCGTGTGTTCGAAAAGAACCAGTGTCATTTTTTGAAATTAATAAAAGAACAGGGGATTGTATTTTGTATGCGTCTTCAAGTCGGAGTTTATGTTTCCTTTTCCCAATTGCGGGTGCCATTAAAATAAATGCATTTAATGAATTTTCAGACGTTGCTATCTGATATGTTAATAATCCTCCTCTTGAAAATCCCATCATAGATATTTTTTTTTCATCCACATAGGAAAGTTTTTTTATATACTCTATTCCGTTCATTACATCTTGTAAGTGTCCTTGTAATGAACGTGTTTTTCTCCGAATAGGTGAAAATCCTACAAAATTTTCTTTTGCAAGTGCTAGACATGTCTCTTTAGGAGCACCGCCAACAATATTTCCAAGTCCTCCATGATTATAAATCACAGTTGGAAATGGACCTGAACCTTTTGGTTTACAAAGGTAGCCCCTAAGATAAACATTGGTCTTTGAGTAGGTTATTAAATTATGGGGCGATTCATTTTTTTGACTGCACCCAACAAAAGTGAAAATGATGAAAATAAAAAAAAACAATACAATCTTTGAACTCAGAAAAGAAAAGGTATTTCTTATGGAATTTTTTATAAAGAATATGAGCATGTTCTATAACCTAGATCTTTCAGCTTATAGGAATAGAAACGGTTTTTCCTGTTCTAGATGACTCCTGTATAGCTAAAGTAATTTCTAGTGTTTTTCTTGCTTCTCTAGTTGTAGCTATATGGCATGGGCTATCGGTTGCAATATGATCTACCCAAGCACGTGTTTCGTCATTTAATGGTCCCCAAAATTCTCCTAATGCCCAATCACCTGGAGCGGTAGTACTAAGAAATGTTGTATTTACATTGTGATCAGGTATATATAAATGTGGAATTCCTTTCTCTGTATGGATTAGTTCTTCTTTTTGGTCACCGTCAAGCATTAGAGCTCCGTCTGTCCCAAAGATTTCTATCCTCACTCCTGATCCCTGGCTTGGATATTTTGATGGCAGTGCATAACAGATACCTAAATTTACAATTGCTCCATCTTCAAAAGTAATAATTGCCCATGTGATATCATCTACGGACTCATGACCAGCCTCTTTGTAAACTACGCTATTTCCTCTTGCTACAACCTCGACTGGCCTTTGGTCGCTCATAAACCAACATATCATATCGACCCAATAAGTGAGGACATCAATAACTGGTGTTGCTTCGGGAGATCTTTTTAGTATTTCTAGTCCCTGACTTCTATTATTACATGCTCTTCCATTTGCCCCGATAATTTGTCCTAATCTTCCTTTTTGAATTTGTTCCTTTGCAACAAAATATCGACGTTTAAATCTTTGTGCATAACCAACAAGGACTTCCACATTTTGATTTTCAGAATTTTGAATGATTTCATCAGCATCTGCCAATGTAAGAGCTATTGGTTTTTCTAATAAAACTGGCTTTTTTTTTGAAATCGATTGTAAAACTGGCTCAAGGTGTTGATGTTCGCTGGTTGATACTATCACAGCGTCGACTTCAGGATGAGAAATAATCTCCATATTGTTATCTGATACAAAATCTGCATTTATTGTATTTCCGAGTTTTTTTGCTTGTGAAAGATTTAAATCAGAAACAGCAATAAAATCCACAGAAGGATGATTGCGAATTAACTTAGAGCGAAGCGAGCCTATTCTCCCAGATCCCACAACGGCAATGCCAAGATTCTGTTTTTTCATAATTAACGACCCTCAATTTTAACCGAACCACATGCCGCCATTAATATCTAAAGTAGCACCTGTAATATAACTTGCCCCCGGAGTAGCCAAGTACCAGATACCGTCCGCAATCTCTTCGGTTGTACCTTCTCTTCCCAGAGGAATCGTCTTTCGTATTTCTTCGATCCGATCTTTATGAAGTTTTGCTACTCGTGGACTCCAAACTGTTCCAGGCGTTACTACATTTGCAGTAATTCCAAAAGGAGCTAACTCGACTGCAAGTCTCCTTGTGAAACCTATAATTGCTGATTTAGCGGTTGCGTAGTCTATAGAAGTAAAAGCGATACCCGTACGACCTGCTAAAGAGGAAACATTTATTATACGCCCATAATTATTTTTTTTCATATATGGGACTATTGCTTTAGTAGTCATATAAGTTGCCGTGAGATTCCAATCTAACATTCTTTTCCACTCTATTTCATCAATCTCTTCAACATTGTTCGTAGTGTGAAAACCTCCTGCACAATTTACAAGAATGTCTATTTTGTCCCATTTATCAAAAGTTTTCTTGGCTGAATTTTCTACATCATCATTTGAGGTACACTCGCCGTGAAGGAAAAGAACTTCCATTCCTAAGTTGTTCATTTCTGTTTCTTTTTTTTCTCCTTCAACTTTATCTCTATCCATGAAAGCTACTTTTGCCCCTTCATTAGCAAAACGTTCAACACATGCAAAACCAATTCCTGCTGCACCTGCTGCAACAAAAACAATCTGATCTTTAACTGTTGATTTTTTTTCTGTTGTCATTTTTCTCTTTGTTAATTTTTATGGATAGAAAAAAATCAATTATCATACATCTCTTTGTTGATAACAGTTGAAGGTTTTTTCCCTTTTAAAAAATCATCTACACAGGTTACTGCGTGATTAATTGTATTCCGAACAGCATCTATGCCACGTCCTCCCATATGTGGTGTTAAAACTGCATTTTCCATGGTGAAGATTGGATGTGAATAATCAGGTGGTTCGTCTGGATATACATCTATGCCTGCTCCTTGAATAACTTTATTTTTCAGTGCTTCTGTGACTTCGTCTAAATTGAAAACGGGTCCTCTTGAGGTATTGAAAACGAAAGCTTCTGGTTTCATTTTTTCTAAAAGTTCTTTATTCACAATATGTTTTGTGTCTGGTGTGAGAGGAACATGACATGTAACAAAATCTGCTTCTTTTGCTAATTCATCAAGAGAAACGAATTTTACTCCTATTTGCTCAGCAGCCTCTTGATCTTGCACGATATCGTATGCAATGACATTCATCTCGAATGCTTTGGCTCTTTTTGCTACTAGTTTTCCAATATTTCCAAATCCTATTATTCCTAGTGTTTGGTTTTTTAATGGAACAAGTGCGGGTTGAATTTCTCTCCATGCCCCTTTTCGTATGTTTTCATTCATCCAATGTATTCTTCTTGTACTGTTAATTAATAAACCAAAAAAATGTTCTGAAACTGAAGAAGAATTTTGTCCTTCTGCATTTGTAACAACAATATTATTTTTCGTTGCAGACGGTATATCTATGTTATTAACACCGACTCCAGCACGTGCAATGATTTTTAAATTTGGAGTATTCTCCATCACTTTGTTTGTATAAGGTTCTGCACCTGCAATTACTGCAGTTGCATTTTTGATTTTTTCAACTAGTTCATCTTCCGAAAGGTACGCTGGGCAATCGTCAATAATTACTTCATGGCCTTGTTCTTCGAGAGAGATAAAAAATTGTCGTTGATCTTCAAAATTCAAAATGAAAGGTGTTCCCACCCAAATTGTTTCGTTAGACATTTTCGTTAGTCTCCTTGTTGAAACTCTTATTTAAGTTCGAGAAGCTCAATTACGACTCCTTCAGGACCTTGAATATAGGCAAAAGTAAGTTCTTCTACATCACCCTCTGCTAAAATGATACCACCACGTTCTCTTATATCGTTAAGAGCAGATCCTAGGTTTTCTTCTACTCTAAATGCAAAGTGGTCTATCCCATACCTAGGCCATTCTAAGGATGTTTCCGCAGGGTTTTCATTTTCTCTTCTGCCTCGAAGAATTAAATCTGCACCCTGTATATCTAGTGTTATTTGAGGAGCTCCTCCTCTGTCTATCCTGTTTGTTTCCACTGCACCTAAAACAGTTTTATAAAAATTTACAGCTCCTTCAACATCTTTATGAACGCAGTGGATATGATCGTGTGAAAGTTTCATTGTTTCTCCTGTTTAATTTGGTGTAATTTTGATAAGCAGATTACTTGATTGTTTGTTATCTCTCAAATGATATTACGGAAGATTCTGAAGAGTTAGGAAAATTTTATTGAACTTGTATCACAAATTCTACACCGTGAGGTTCTATATTGTTTCTTGCAGATATACTCCATCCATGAAAATCTATTATTGATTTTACAAGGAAAAGACCAAATCCTTGATGTATACCTTCAGCTTCATTGTCATTTTCTCTTTGGGAAAATCCTAGTTCAAAAATATTTCTCAAGTCTTTTTGTTCGATCAAATGTCCTTGATTTCTAATGATAATTTCCGTTTGAGAATTTTTAGTTTCTATAAAACAGATAATTTCAGTGCCTTTTTTTCTGAAATCACTGGCATTTTCGAGAATAGCAGAGAAGACACGTTCTAGTGCATCAGGAATACATTCTACGAATGCCGTTTTTGATTTTTTTTCAAATCTTATATTGGAATCGGATGTTTGAAAATATTTGATGAATTCTTCCATAAACGCACATAGATCTATTTTTTTTCTTTGTCCTGCATTTAGGGCTGAGATAACATTACTTGCATTTGTGAAATCTTGCAGAGTTTTTTCCGATAATTCTAATGTTTTTATTAATGATTTTTGGGTTTCTTCTTTATTAGATTTAGAACTTAAGTTTGCGATTTTGAGGTGTAGCTTCGTAAAGTGTTGTCCAAGTTCATGTCTTAGAAAATCGGACATTTTTACATAAAATGTATTTCGCTTTCTGATTTTCAAAAAGCTTAATTTGAGTATTTTTGCTAAGAC